>JAUVQB010000224.1 GCA_030598385.1 Alphaproteobacteria bacterium
GCAGTCGCGTTCGGGGATGGCGGCCGCGGCGCTGTTCGCGATCAGCCCCTCGTAGCCGACCGAACGCAGGAAACACACGATGTCGCGGGTCGAGATAACCGTGGTCTCGCCGGCGATCGGAAGTTTCAAGGGCGTTTCTTGGGAACTAAGCGACAGGTGTGCGGTTCGGTAGCCGCGCACGAGGCCCACCAGCCGGCCTGTCCGCCTGTCGAACACACCGCCGCCGCTCATTCCGTAGCTGACTGTCGCGTCGACCAGGCCCACCGGGCCGGAGATCGAGAACGGATCCTCGATCGAGGCCTCGGCCGCGATCTGGCTGACGGCGCCGTTCACCACCGTGCGCTCGCGGCCCCAGGGAAAGGCGACGATGAGAATCTCGTCGGCCAGCTCGGCGCCATCGGCGAGCGCGACCTTGGACACGCCTGGCAAGGGCGCCGTCATGAGGGCGAGGTCCCGCGCTGAATCGATCGCCACGATATCGGCCGGAATTCGCTCCTTATTCGCCCCGGCGACGACATGGGCCGATTGCTCGACGGGTGGCTCTAGCAGGTGCGCCGTGGTCAGGATCGCGGCTCTGCCCTGGGGGAGGGCGGTGGAGAGGATAACGCCCGAGCCTGCCCGGCTGACGCCGCCTTCGCGTTCGACGAAGAGTTGCGCGCTGGTCGCCAGCATCTGCACCAGGACCGCACGCTTCGAGGGCGCGGGATCGGGGCCGGCGCAGGCGCTGAGAAAGAGACCGATGACCATCAGTCTGAAGGGTATCTTCACCTGCCTGCCCCCGTCCGCGCGATTGCCATGGTCTCAGCCCGCGGTTGGTCGTTGCGTCAAGGTCGAAGCCGCCGGTTAATTATTCGTTAACTTTTTGCCCCGTGTCGCCACGGCGCCGCCAAAGTGCTTTGGCCAGTCCGGACCAGGCCAAGAACGACCGAGTGCACGCAGATCTTGGTTTTTCTGTGATCCAGGGCCCGGCGGCAGTGTTCCTCTCTTTAACTTGCTGCATTGCCGGGAGTTTCGTGAGAGGAGTGTGTGCTTCACCCGCGTTGCCCGAAAACCCTGCGCAAAGCCATAGTTTCGACCATGACCCGCCACCGCAAATCGGCCCAAGAGACACGGCCAGCGAGCGCGACTGCGCGGCCGAAGGCGGCGGGCCCGGTAAATCTGCGCCGGGAGGTCCGCTCCCTCTTGGTGATCGCGGCCCCCCTCGCGGCCGCCTATCTCGCCGAGATCGCCATGTTGATCACCGACATGGCGATCGTCGGGCGCCTCGGCAGCGTTCAGTTGGCGGCGGTCGGCCTGGCCGGCGACCTGATGATGGAGGTCATGCTGTTCTGCATGGCCATCGTCTCGATCGTCGGCGTGCTGGTGGCCCAGGCGATCGGGGCCGGCGACGCCGACTCCGGCGCGCATCACCTGCGCCAGGGCCTGTGGCTGGCGGGAGCCCTCTCGATTCTGGGCATGGTCCTGTGCTGGAACTTGACGCCCCTGCTGGCGCTCACCGATCAGGACCCGGCGGTGCTCGCCTTCGGCGAATCCTATCTGCACGCCGTGGTCTGGTGCTTCCTGCCGAGCCTCTGGTTCGTGGTTCTGCGCGGGTTCGTGGCCGCCCTGTCGCGGCCGCAGTCGGTCATGGTGATCACCATCGCGGCGGTCGCCCTCAATGCGGCGCTGACCTACGGCCTGGTGCACGGGGCGTTCGGCCTGCCGGCCTTGGGGGTCGCCGGAGCCGGCTGGGCCACCAGCCTCGTCTGCTGGGCCATGTTCGCCGCCCTGGCCTGGCATATAACCCGCGCCGCTCAATTCAAGCCGTACCGGGTTTTCAACGCTTTGGGCCGTCTCGACCCCGCGGCCTGCCGGCAAATCCTGGTCCTGGGACTGCCGCTTGGCGGCCTCGCAATGATGGAGGGCGGCCTGTTCGCCGTGACGGCGATCCTCATGGGCGTGCTCGGCGCCGAGGCGCTGGCGGCCAATCAGATCGTCATCACGGTCATCGCCGCGACCTTCGTGGTGGCGATGGCCCTCGGCGAAGCGGCGGCGATCCGCGTCGCTTACGGCATGGGGGCGGGCGATCCGGCCCAGGCCCAGCGCGCCGGCCTGCTCGGCATCGCACTGGGCGTCCTGGTGATGGCGGCGGCGGCCTGCGTGTTCCTGGCGGCGCCGGAAGCCCTGGCCGGCCTCTTTCTCGATCTCGACGATCCGGCCAACCGCGAGGTCGTCGAAGTGACGGTCGGCCTGTTCACGATCGCGGCCCTGTTTCAGGTCTTCGACGGCGTGCAGGCGATTTCCTCGCGTGCGCTTAGGGGCTTGAGGGATACCTTCGCGCCCATGTGGATCGCCGGGCTCGGCTATTGGG
This sequence comes from Alphaproteobacteria bacterium, assembly GCA_030598385.1. Classification (GTDB taxonomy): domain Bacteria; phylum Pseudomonadota; class Alphaproteobacteria; order Kiloniellales; family JAKSDN01; genus CALJXB01. The sequence continues at coordinate 2,351 of JAUVQB010000224.1, forward strand.
GCTTCGGCATTCCCGGCGGCTATCTGTTGGCGTTCGTCTTCGGCTACGGGGCGGTCGGCCTGTGGTGGGGCTTGGCGCTCGGCTTGTCGGTCACGGCGGTGATGCTGGCCTGGCGCTTCGTGCGCCTCTCGTGGCGCAGACGGCTCGAGGCCGAAGCCTCCGGACCGACCCGTGCCGAGGCCGTGGGCCCATAAACCAGCGGGAAGGCGCCGATCGCGGCGGCCGTAATCGATTGGCGCGGAGTCCGCTTTTCCGATCTTTCCACTCCGGTTATCGGGCCAGCTCATATGGAAAGACCGTGCGCCGATCGGCCTTCATGTCGACGACGCTCCGGTCGCGTTCTTTGGCCATGTCGAGGGCCTTGTCCAGCTTGCCGATATGCGACTCCTTATCGTCGAGGAAGGCGATGCCCGGCTTCTTCATGATTGTGGGCTCTGCGCCACCGACTTTGTAAGAGGCCGCTGCGGTGGTCCCGATCGCCTGCTCCGGCGCCATCCAGCTCGGGCTGGAAATGCGGTCATAATGAGGCACGTCAGGCATAATACAGATCTCGGACCGTTTGTAGTCGTTGCTAGATAAATTAAAACAAAGACAAATGAGTTGAGTTTTTCTATGAGTAATGGCGATATAACTTTTTAGTGTCGTGGTTGGAAGACTTCGCGCGAAACTGGGGCACAGCCTACTTGTCAGTCGTGCCCGGTCTTTGCACAATCGCGGGCACAGTGGTACTCAGCGGTCGAGGCGGCCCATCGCGTGGCCGAACGACGAAGTACAAGGGGGAGGCTTTTCCCGTGATTCAGACGACTGGCAGGGTAATACCTGCGCGGGCCCGAGCGGCGGCTGTCGTGCCCAGGGGCCTGTCGAGGGTCCTGTCGAGGGGAATCCTGCTTGCTGCCCTTGCCTTGCTTCTGCCCGCCTGTGAAGAGGAACAGGTGGAGGTGATGGAGAACATCCGGGCCATCAAGACCATCACCGTTGCCGATCGCGGCTCCGGGCAACTGCGCCGCTTCCCCGGCACCGTCGAGGCGGTGGACACCTCGAGCATCAGCTTCGAGGTCGCCGGCAACACCCGCGAGGTCAACGCCAACGTGGGCGACCGGGTCGAAAAAGGCCAGGTGCTGGCGACGCTCGACGATAAGCCGTTCCAGCTCAATGTGGAGGCTGCCGAAGCCGAAGTGGGCAAGGCCAAGGCGCAGCTCGCCGAGAAGGAGACCGAATTCGTTCGCCAGAGGACCCTCTATGAGAAGGAATGGGTGGCGAAGGCCGCCTATGACCAGGCCCTCGCGGCGCGCGACAGCCGCGCAAATCAGGTGTCCTACGCCGGCTCGAAGCTGAA
>JAUVQB010000079.1 GCA_030598385.1 Alphaproteobacteria bacterium
ATCACCTTCTTCAGATCTGCCCGCTCCATCACCGAGCAGACCAGCTCCCGCTTCTTGCGGGCCCGGGCCTCGATCCGCCCACAGCGCTCCTGCATGTCCCCAATCCGCCCGCGCAAGGCCGAGACCATGGCCTGGTCGTCCAACATTGAGCGGCAGACTTCCGCCAACATATCGGGTAGGTTGCTCAGGCCCTCGAGGGTATCCACCAGGGTCTCCTCGTCGGCATCGGGAAATTCTTCCTCTAACCGAGCACGGAGGTATTGGTGGTGCGTGAGTTCGCGATCAATTGCTGGCTGCATCCTAGTTCTCCGCCCTGTAAGTCGTCATTCATATTTAATCATTTATGATTTTAAATTAATCATAATGCCGCCAATGTCAATCAATATTCATCACCTACGATAAGAATTTTATCATGCTGACTTCGGCGCAAATCCGTGGAGCGCGAGCGATGCTCCGATGGTCAGCGAGCAAACTTTCTGAAATGTCGGGTGTAAGTTTGCCAACCATTTCACGAATGGAATTGTCTCAGGGTGTGCCCAAGAGCCTCAGCACCAACCTCCAAGCTATACAAAATGCATTGGAGGATGCCGGTGTCATCTTCATCGACGAAGACGAAGAAGGCCCAGGCGTGCGCCTCCGAAAATCGAGGGATCAGTGAATCTCCCTCTTGAGAGTTGCGAAGGGCACGAGTGCGCGCAACGCATCGCCGGCTGAGATGCATGGATGATCCGACCGGTGGCAGACTGCGCGGCCTTTAGGCTTCAACCGAACTCTATCTAAAGTTGTAAAATGCATCATTTGTTCTTGCTTCATTCTGCTTTGAAAGCCCAATTTTGCCAAACGAACCCAATTTTCTCCAATAAAATCAATGCCCCATGAGTCCGAAGATGACCGCCTGCCAGATTGGCAGCGGACCAGATCGAAGATAATGGCCTCGGATTTCGGTTGAGGGATCTAGAGGTTACATAAGCCGGTTGCTCCGGCCGTTTCTGCATTAAAGGTCGATTTTCGGCGCTCAATGCACTCTTTGCGCTCTGTTACCGCCGCTGTATGGTTGCTTCTTAGCGCGACAGCGCTTCGAGGGTACGGTTCGAATTCTCGACGACTTCGGCGAGTGAAGGAAGAGGTTTCATCTCCTCCTATTCGGACTTGATGGCGCGATAAGAAGATCAAGGCACCTCCAATAGATGCGACGAATCTTAAACTGAAAGATTGTCTGCTTGTAATCTCAGCACAGGCCAATTTGCCAATCGGACCCAAACTGCAGTTGCTATAATTTGAATAGGTTCGCCATGCCCCGCTTCGCCGCCAATCTCACCATGCTGTTCAACGAGGTCGATTTCCTCGACCGCTTCGCGGCCGCCGCCGCCGCCGGCTTCCGCGCCGTGGAGTACCTGTTTCCCTACGACTACGACAAGGACCGGTTGGCCGAGAAGTTGGCGGAGAACGGGCTGAGCCAGGTTCTGCACAATCTGCCGGCGGGCGATTGGGCGGCCGGCGAGCGCGGCATCGCCTGCTTGGCCGACCGGGTCGGCGAATTCCAGGACGGCGTCGGCCGGGCGATCGACTACGCTAGCGCGCTCGGCTGCCCCCGGGTGAACTGCCTGGCCGGACTCGCGCCCGACGGGGCCGATCCCGATGCCTTGCGCCAAACGTTCATAGAGAACCTTAGGTTCGCCGCACAAGAGTTTGAGAAAGTAGACATTATCCTGCTGACGGAGCCGATCAATACCAGGGATATCCCGGGCTTTTTCCTCAATCGCAGCGACCAGGCGCTGGCGATCATCGCGGAGGCCGGCTCGGCCAATCTTAAGCTGCAGTACGACGTCTACCACATGCAGATTATGGAGGGTGATCTGGCGCCGACCATCGAGCGCAACCTGGCCGTGATCGGCCATATGCAGATCGCCGATACACCCGGCCGGCACGAGCCCGGTAGCGGGGAAATCGACTACGGCTTCCTGTTCGACTTCATCGACGAATGCGGCTACGACGGCTGGATCGGCTGCGAATACAAACCCCGCACGACGACCGAGGCGGGACTGGACTGGCTCACGCCCTATCTCTAGGGCCGGACCAAGATATCCTCAATACGGGAGACTGACATGACCAACGTCGGATTCATCGGCCTCGGCATCATGGGCCGGCCGATGGCACAAAACCTAATGGCCGCGGGCCACACTTTGTTCCTGCAGAGCCGCTCGGGCGTGCCCGACGAGCTGACGGCGGCCGGCGGCACCGCCTGCGCCAGCGCCAAGGAGGTGGCCGAGCGGGCCGAGGTCGTCATCACCATTGTGCCCGATACGCCGGACGTGGAGAAAGTGCTGTTCGGCGAGGGCGGGGTGGCCGAGGGCCTGTCGGCCGGCAAGATCGTGGTCGACATGAGCTCGATCTCGCCGATCGAGACCAAGGACTTCGCGGCGCGCGTCAACGCGCTGGGCTGCCAGTACCTCGACGCGCCGGTCTCCGGCGGCGAGGTCGGCGCCAAGGGCGGCACCCTCACCATCATGGTCGGCGGCCCGGAAGAGGCTTTCGCCGCGGTCAGCCCCCTGTTCGAGGTCATGGGCAAGAACATCACCCTGGTCGGCGGCAACGGCGACGGCCAGACCACCAAGGTGGCCAACCAGATCATCGTCGCCCTCAACATCCAGGCGGTCAGCGAGGCGCTGGTCTTCGCCGCCAAGGCGGGCGCCGATCCGGCCAAGGTGCGCGAGGCGCTGATGGGCGGCTTCGCCGCGTCCAAGATCCTCGAGGTGCATGGCGAGCGCATGCTGAAGCGCACCTTCGATCCCGGCTTCCGCATCGAGCTGCACCAGAAGGACTTGAACCTGGCGCTGGCCGGCGCCCGGGCGCTGGCCTTGAGCCTGCCCAACACCGCCACCTGCCAGCAGCTCATGAGCGCCTGCGTCGCGCAGGGCGGCGGCGCCTGGGACCACTCGGGCCTGGTGCGCGCCATCGAGGCCCTCGCCAACCACGAGTTGGGCGATTAGGGCAACTGGTCCGGCAGTTGATCGGGGGCCGTGCCGAGGCGGGCGGGGGCGTTGCGGTGCTCCAGTTCCAACAGTAGCGCCGAGTGGTCGTAGCCGCCGCCGCCGCGCTCGACCAGCGATTTGAACAGCTCCAGGGCGGTGCGGGAAAACGGCAGGTCGAGGCCGCAGGCCTCCGCCTCGGCGACGATGTTGGTGAAGTCCTTCAGATGGATGCGCGCCGCCCCGCCGGGCAGGAACTTGCGCTCCAGCATGCGCTCGCCGTGGATCTGCAGAACCAAACTGTCGGCGAAGCCGCCGCTCATGGCCTCGCGCACCCTGGCCGGCTCGGCGCCGCCCTGGCTGGCCAGCAAGAGGGCTTCGGCCACCGCGGCGATCTCCAGGCCGACGATGATCTGATTGGCGAGCTTGGCGAGCTGCCCGGCGCCGGCGGGCCCGACCCTGAGCGGCCGGCCGAGCGCCTCCAACACCGGTTCGCCCCGGGCGTAGTCGGCTTCGCTGCCGCCCGCCATGATGGCGAGGCTGGCCGCCTCGGCACCGCTGGGGCCGCCGGAGACGGGCGCGTCCAAGGCGCCGACGCCGAGCGCCGCGAGCCGCTCGGCATGGTCGCGGGCGCGCGACGGCTCGATCGAGCTGCAGTCGATGACCAGCGCGCCCTTGGGCAGGGGGCCCTTGGCCATCGCTGCGGCGGCGCCCGCCGCGCCGAACAGCACCTCGCCGACCGCCGCGCCGTCGCTCATCATGGTGAAGATGATCGCGGCGCCGCCGACCGCTTCGGCGATGGTCGCGGCGGCCCGGGCGCCGGCCTCGACCAGGGGCGCGGTCTTGCCGGGGCTGCGGTTCCACACGCTCACGGGATAGCCGGCGGCGAGCAGGGCGGCGGCCATGGGCCGGCCCATGAGGCCGATGCCGAGGAACGCGATGGAAGGCAGTCGAGAGTCGGTCGTGGCGATTGGCATGGCGGTAGGATCCGGTTGAGAGACATGGGTGGAGTGGGTCAGGTATAAGGGCGGGGGCCGGGCGGCGGCAACACCCGCCCACATCGCCCACTAGGGCCGGGGCAACAAGGGAGGCAGGAATGGCGCGCATCGAACCCGTGAAAGAGGGCGAAGCGGACGAAAAGACCCGGGCGCTGCTCGAGAAAATCCGGACCGATTGGGGCCGGAGCTGGAACGTCACCGGCGGGATCGCCAACAACCCGGCGGTGCTGGAGGGCTTCATCGCCTTGAACGGCGCCCAGGCCAATAGCGGCCTCAGCGAGGCCGAACGGGAGCTGATCTCGATCGAGATGGCGCGCGCCAACGGCTGCCACTACTGCGTGCCGGCGCACCGCTACGTGGCGGCCGAGCTTGGCCTCGACCGGGAGATGATGGACGCCGCCGCCCGCGGCGAGGACCTGGCCGGCGACGGGCCCGAGGCGGTCCTGCTGCGCCTGGTGCGCCGCATCGCCGCCACCGGCGGCAAGCTGGACGACGGCGAGTTCCAGGCCTTCCAGGACCAGGGCATCGCGCCGGAGAAGATGATCGCGGTGATCGGCGAGATCGCGGTCTGCGCCATCACCAACACCTTCAACCGCCTGGCCCAGACCGAGCTCGACGATTTCCTGACGCCCTACGACTATGGGCCGGCGCGGGAGACCCGATCATGACGGAGACGCTCTTTCACCTGTTCGAGACGGCGGCCAAGCCGGTGGCGCCCTACAGCCATGCGGTCGAGGCGGACGGCTGGGTGTTCTTGACCGGCCAGATCCCGAACGACCCGGCGGACGACGACCGGCCGCTGCCCGACGGCATCGAGGCGCAAACGAGGCGGGCCATGGACAACCTCGGAATCGTGCTGGAGAACCTCGGCCTCGGCCTCGAGCATGTAGTGGCGGGCCGCGTTTACCTCACCCGCTTCGACGAAGACTACGAGGCCATGAACGCGGTCTACGAGGGCTATTTCCCGGCCGACCGGCGCCCGGCGCGCACCTGCATCGGCGTGACCGGCCTCGCCCGCCGCGCCCTGGTCGAAATCGACTTCATTGCAAAAAGGCCGTAAGGGGAACCCTACCCCCCCAGGAACAGCCGGCCGACCCGTTCGTCCTGGAGCAGTTCGTCGCCGGTGCCGGCCAGCGCCAGCTGGCCCGACACCAGGACATAGCCGATGTCGGCGAACTCCAGGCCCTTCTTGGCGTTCTGCTCGACCATGACGATGGTCTTGCCTTCGCCCCTCTGCAGGTCGTCGAGAATTTCGAAGACCATATCGATGAAGCGCGGCTCGAGGCCGATCGAGGGCTCGTCGACCAAGAGCACGCTGGGCTCCATGATGAGGGCGCGGGAGATCTCCAGGAGCCGCCGCTCGCCGCCGGATAGCGTGCCGGCCTTCTGGGTGCGGCGCTCGGCGAGGCGCGCGTACTTGGCGAAGACCTTTTCCGTCGCCGCCTTGGCGGCGGCTGGGCTGGCGGCCAGGTAGCCGCCCAGCCAGAGGTTCTCCTCCACCGTCATGTCGGGGAAGACGGAGTTGTCCTGCAGGATGTAGGCGATGCCGGCGCGGCGCAGCTTGTCCTTGGGCGTGAGCGCCGTCACCTCACGGCCGCCGATCAGGATGCGGCCCCCGAAGATCTCGGTGAAGCCGAAGATGGAATGCAAGATGGTCGACTTGCCGGCGCCGTTGGGGCCGATGAGGCAGAGCGATTGGCCCTCGCCGACCGCCAGGTCGAGGTCGTGCAGCACCTTCATCTTGCCGTAGCCGGCGGTCAGGCCCTCGATCGCCAGCAGCGGCGCGCCGCCGGCGAGCTCGAGCAGCCGGTCGCGGCCGGGCCGGTCGACGGCGATCTCTTCGGCCTGGCGCGAGACCTCGTCGACGGAGAGCACCGTCTCCACGCCGCCGAAACCGTAGCCTTTGGTCTTGGATTCGTCGGATCCCCCATCCCCGCCGTTATTTCCGCCGCTTTTTCCGCCAGGGGGCTGCTCGGCGCTCATCAGTGGGCTCCCAGATAGGCGTCGATGACCCGCTGGTCGGTGCGCAAGCTCTCTGGCGCGCCCTCGGCCAGCAGCTCGCCGTGAGCGAGGCAATAGATGCGCTCGGCCAGGTTCATGATGACGCGCATGTTGTGCTCGATAACCAGCAGCGTGATGCCGAGCTCGGCGTTGGCGCGGCGCAGGCGGTCGATCAGGCCGTTGATGAGGGTCGGGTTGATGCCGGCGGTCGGCTCGTCGAGCAGCAGCATCTTGGGACCGTTCATCAGCGCCATGGCGAATTCGAGCAGCTTCTGCTGGCCGAACGAGAGGTCGCCGGCGCGCAGCCGGCGCTTGGCGAACAGACCGACGAATTCGAGCAGCGCCTCGGACTTCCCGACGACCTCGGGTTTCGGCCGCGCGATCATGTCGGCGAAACCCTCGTGGCTTTGGCCGACGCTGATTTCCATGTTCTGCAGGCAGGTCATCTTGGCGTAGACGCGGGTCTGCTGGAAGGTGCGCAACAGCCCGAGGCGGGCAATCTGGGGGACGCGCAGGCTCGAGATCTCGCGCCCCTCGAAGCGAATCGCGCCGGCGTCGATCGGGTGAAAGCCGACGATCGAGTTGAACAGCGTCGTCTTGCCCGAACCGTTCGGCCCGATCAGTCCGATGATGCGCCCCTCGGGGACGCTCAGGCTGACGTCGTGATTGGCGACCACGCCGCCGAACGCCTTGGAGACGTTCGATACCTCGAGGATCGCGCTCATCGGCCGGCCCTCGCATCGTCGGCCTCGGCGACGG
>JAUVQB010000491.1 GCA_030598385.1 Alphaproteobacteria bacterium
GATGCCCTCGTTGTAGCCCCAGCGCGCGGCCCAGCGGAAGGCGCAGGCGAGGTCCCGGCGCTCCTCGGCATAGGCGGCCGTATCTGTCTTCGAAGTCGGAAAATCTTTGACGGCTTCTATGCTCATGGCGCCTCGCAATCGACCGGCCTTCACCCTCCGGCGCCCGCTGGGCCCGGATCGAACAAGAAAAACCCGGACAAGGGCGAGTGACAAACGATCATTTTGGGCTCATAGCTATTAGTCAAACTTATGCCAAGCTTATGCCGGGAGAAGAGGGTACCGAATTGCACGGCCGACTGCCCCCCTTGAACTGGCTGCGCTCCTTCGAAGCAGCGGCCCGGCGCCTCAGTTTCACCGCCGCCGGGGAAGAGCTCCATATCACCCAGTCGGCGGTGAGCCAGCAGGTGCGTAATCTGGAGGACCTGCTGGGCCAGCCGCTGTTCTTGAGGGGGCCGCGCAGCCTGCGGCTGACGGAAGCCGGCCGGCGCTATCTGCCGACCGTGGAAAACGCCTTCGAGCTGTTGGCCCTCGGCACCGGCGAGTTCCTGGCGCCCAGAGAGGAGAACCTGCTCGATATCCGGGCCAACTTCGCCTTCACGCTCTACTGGCTGACGCCCCGCCTCGAGGGCTTCCTCGCCGCCCATCCGGGCCTCAAGCTCAATCTTTCGGCGGCGCTGTGGCAGAGCGACTTCGCCGGAACGCCGGCCAGCGTCGAGATCCGCTATGGCCGCGGTCAATGGGAGGGCGTGTGGAGCGAGCGCCTGATCGCCGACCGCCTGGCGCCGGTCTCGGCCCCGGCCGTGGCGGCGCGCCTCGCCCGGCCGCAGGACCTGGCGGGCGAGACCCTGCTGCACACGACCTCGGCGGCCGACAGCTGGGACTACTGGGGCCGCGAGGCCGGCGTCCCCGCGGTGCGCAAGCGCGACGGGCACTTCATAAACGCCATCGCGCCCATGATGGAGATGGCCAAGCGCGGCCAGGGCGTCGCGCTCGGCTACGAATCGTTATGCGCGGACATGCTTGAAATCGGCGATTTGGCGTTGCCCTTCGATCTCTGGGTGCCCGCCCAGGACACCTATTTCGTGGTGATCGCCAACCGGGACCAGGCGAGCCCGGCCGCCCTCGCCTTCCGCGACTGGATCTTCGCCCAGGTGTAAGGCGGGGTCCAACGCGCCTGCAAAACCCTGGTCACCTGACGTCGAGAGCTTCGAGAAGGCGCTTGGCCGCCGTCAAGTCGGCGAAGGTCAAGTCGTCCGGGAACCACTGGACGATCGGCCGCAGCAGATCCCGGGCTTCGGCCTCTTTGCCTCGATCGCGCCAGAGGCCGGCCAGGCTCGTCGCCGCCCGCAGCTCGAGCGACCTGGCTTCTTGCTGGCGGGCGATGTCCAGCGCCTGCAGGAGGCAGGCTTCGCCGTCGTCGGCCGTCCGGGCACCGCCCGTCAGCAGCAGTTCGCCCTTGATGCGATAGAGTTCGGCATCCCACCAGTGAACTTGATTGGCTTGGAAATGGGCAAGTGAGGCATCGAGAAGCTCAAGACCTTCCTCCCCGGTGCCGTCCCGCCCGAGGACCGATGCACAGAGACCCATCAAGGACGGTTTCCAGGGGTCCCCCTGTTCCAACAGGATCGGCGCCGAATGGC
>JAUVQB010000415.1 GCA_030598385.1 Alphaproteobacteria bacterium
CTTGAGGCTCGCCACGGCTATTTCGACAAGGCCTATGGCTTCTACGACCTGGTGGTGGTCGGCGGCGGGCCGGCCGGCCTCACGGCCGCCATCGTCGCGGCGCGGGCCGGCGCCGAGGTGTTGCTGGTCGAGGAAAACCCCGTGCTCGGCGGTGCGCTGAGTTACGCGCGCTTCGACGTCGAGGGCGTGGCCGGCGAGGCCAAGCGCCAGGAACTGGTCGCCGCGGTCGAGGCGCTGCCCAACATCGAGGTCATGACCGACGCGGTCTGCAACGGCTGGTTCGCCGACAACTGGCTGCCGGTCATCCGCGGCAACCGCCTCACCAAGGTGCGGGCGCGAGAGTTGGTGCTGGCCTGCGGCGCGATCGAGCAGCCGGCCCTGTTCCGCAACAACGACCTGCCGGGGATCATGCAGGCCTCGGCGGCGCAGCGCCTGATCCGCCTCTACGGCGTGCGCCCGGGCCGCCGCGCGGTGGTGCTGACCGGCAATTCGGACGGCTATGCCGCCGTCCTCGATCTGGTCGAGGCCGGGGTCGAGGTGGCGGCGGTTGTCGATCTCAGGTCCGAGCCAGACCAGAGCCCGGCGGCCGAGGCGGTGGCGCGGAGCGGTATCACGGTGCGGCGCGGATCTTGCGTCTCCGAGGCCTTCGCCGAGCGTGGCAACCGCCACCTCCGGGGGGGCCAGATCAGCCCATTGGATGCCGGCGGCCGCGTCATGCCGGGCGGCGAGCCGGTCGACTGCGATCTCCTCTGCATGGCCGTCGGCTATACGCCGACCTACCAGCTGGCGCTACAAAGCGGTGCCAGATTGGACTACGACGACGAAACGGCGATCTTCTCCATCACCAACCTGCCGGATCACATGGCGCTTGCCGGGTCGATGGCCGGCACGTTCGACCTGGAGGCGGTTCTGGCCGAGGGCGCGCTGGCCGGCTGGCGGGCGGCCACGGCGCTGGGCCTGGAGGCCGGCGCGGAACCGCCGGCGCCGGCCGGCGATCAGCCGCGGGTCAACCATCCCTGGCCGATCTTTCCTCATGCCCGGGGCAAGGACTTCGTTGATTTCGACGAGGACTTGCAGGTCAAGGACATCGTCAACGCGGTGAAGGACGGCTACCGCGAGCTGGAGCTGGTGAAGCGCTTCTCCACCGTCGGCATGGGGCCGAGCCAGGGCCGGCATGCCGCGCTCGCGACCGCCCGGCTGGTGGCGCAGGAGACCGACCGCACGGTGGCGGAGATCGGCGTTACCACCGCGCGGCCGCCGTTCGGGCCGGAACGGCTCGGCGTCCTCGCCGGCCGCAGCTTCGAGCCCGAGCGCTTGACCGCCATGCATCACCGGCACCTGGATGCGGGCGCCCAGATGATGCCGGCCGGCCTGTGGTGGCGCCCGGCCTATTACGGCGACAAGGGCACGCGCGAGAGCGCCATGTACGAAGAGGCGCGCGCGGTGCGAAGCCACCTCGGCATGATCGACGTCTCGACCCTGGGCGGGCTCGAAGTACGCGGGCCCGACGCGGCCGAATTCCTCAATCGCATGTACACCTGGGCTTATGCCAAGCAGCAGGTTGGCCGCGCCCGCTACCTCTTGATGACCAACGCCGCCGGCACGGTGATCGACGACGGCGTGGCCTGCCGCTTGGCCGAGGACCATTACTACGTCACCGCCACCACCGGCGGCGTCGACCGGGTCTATCAGACCATGCTGTGGTGGAACGCCCAATGGCGCCTCGACGTGGATGTGGCCAACGTCACCGCGTCCTACGCGGGCGTCAATATTGCCGGGCCGGCGTCGCGCGACATGCTGCAGCCGCTGGTCGAAGACGTCGACCTCTCGGCGGAGGCCTTCCCCTACATGGGCTTGCGCGAGGGCCAGGTGGCCGGCATCCCGGCGCGGCTCATCCGGGTCGGCTTCGTCGGCGAGCTGGGCTACGAGATTCATGTGCCGTCGTCCTATGGCGAGGCTCTGTGGGACCGGCTCATGGCGGCCGGCAAGGCGGCCGAGCTCAGGCCCTTCGGCGTCGAGGCACAGCGCATCCTCCGCCTCGAGAAGGGCCATATCATCATCGGCCAGGACACCGACGCCATGACGACGCCCGACGAGATCGATATGACC
>JAUVQB010000198.1 GCA_030598385.1 Alphaproteobacteria bacterium
ATTGCCAGTGACCCTTGACGCAATTTTTCCGCGCTCGGGTGCGAAACCGCATGACTCCTTTGGAAGGGGTGGGTTGGCATATTGCCCGTGACTTTATAGAGGCGCATCTGCTCGGAAATGTTCTTCAGGGTATGAAGCCCAAGGTCTTCGAATAGGTAAGGGGAGTTTCGCCGAACTTGTTCGAAGATCGACTGGCTGGCGAAAACCGAGGCGGGCTCGGCGGCCGCTTGTATCCGGGCCGCGACGTTGACGCCGTCGCCGATCAGATCGTCGCCGGAGACGATCACGTCCGCGAGGTGAACGCCGATCCGCAAGGGGAGCCGTGAAGGTCCGCTTTTGGTCTCGTTGCCCGTGTTGTTTTCCCGCTGGATCTCGACGCCGCAGCGCACCGCGTTTACCGGGCTGGAAAACTCCGCCAGGGCGGAATCGCCCGCGGTGTTGAAGATGCGCCCGCCGAGGCGGCCCGCCGTCTCGGCTATGGTCGATTGGCAGAGCGCCAGCGCGTCCGCCGTCGACTCTTCGGCGGCTTCCATCTGCTTCGAATAGCCCACGACGTCGGCGGCGAGGATCGCGGCCAGTCGGCGTTCCATGTGGGATCTCCCTCGTCGAAGAGATTAACGGCCATCGGCCGGGGAATCCACTCTTCAGGGCGCACGCCATTCGACAGCACGGCCCGGTGATGCTATCGGATACGGCCATGGCAGAGATCACGCAAAGCGAGCTGGACGAGATCGTCGCGGCGTCCATCCCCTGGGTGAATGACCTGGGGCTCGCAGTGGAGGCGATCGGCGAGGGGACCTGTCGGGCGCGCCTGGCCTACGACGACCGCAAGGTCCGCCCCGGCGGCACCGTCGCCGGGCCCATGCTGATCGCGCTGGCGTCCTATGCCGCCTATGTGGCCGTGCTGAGCGCGGCCGGGCGGGTGGAGCTGGCCGCCGTCATCAACCAGAGCGCCAACTTCTTCAAAGGCACCGCCGGCGACGTGATCGCCGAGGCTCGGATCGTTAGCCGCGGCAAGCGCCTGGTCACCACCGAGACCCGGCTGCTCGCCGCCGATCCCGCCGATACGCTGCTCGCCCAGGTGACCGCCACCTATTCCCTGCCGGCGGCCAAGTCCTAGCCGCGCCTGCCGATTGCGGTATTATATTACCGCTAAACTAAGCTTCGGGGATCAAAGGCTTTTCGGCCATTGACAGGCCGTAACCTTTCTCATACAACCCGCCCGCGCCAGGGACGGTTAGGCCATATTCTGGCAATCCATCAAGAAACGGTTCGGATGCGATGAAGACCTTTTCGGCGAAGCCCTCGGACATCGACAAGAAGTGGCTGGTGATCGATGCCGACGGCCTGGTGCTGGGGCGGCTCGCCTCGCAGGTGGCGTTGATCCTGCGCGGCAAGCACAAGCCCATCTTCACCCCGCACATGGACTGCGGCGACAACGTGATCGTGGTCAACGCGGCCAAGGTGCAGATCACCGGCAACAAGGCGGCGGCCAAGACCTATTATTGGCACACCGGCTACCCGGGCGGCATCAAGAGCCGCACCGCGGGCCAAATCCTGAAGGGCGCCCATCCCGAACGGGTGGTCGAGAAGGCGGTGCAGCGGATGGTCCCCAAGGGCCCGCTCGGCCGTCAGCAGCTGAAGAACTTGCGGGTCTATGCCGGCGCCGAGCATCCCCACGAGTCTCAGCAGCCGGAGGCCCTCGACCTGGCAGCCCGCAACCCGAAGAACAAGAGGAGTGCCTAGAGCATGGCCGAGGAAAGCCAGAGCCTGAGCGACCTCAGCGAACTGGGCGAGGCGACCGGCACGGTCCAGGCGGCCGAGCCCGAGGACAGCAACGAGCCGAAGCTCGACGCCCAAGGCCGCGCCTATGCCACGGGCAAGCGCAAGAACGCCATCGCCCGCGTCTGGATCAAGCCGGGCAGCGGCCGGGTTTCGGTGAACGGCCGGGATCTGGAGCAGTATTTCGTCCGGCCCGTGCTGAGGATGATCATCGATCAGCCGTTTCAGGTCGCCGGGCGCGGCAACCAGTACGACGTTTTCTCGACCGTGACCGGCGGCGGCCTGTCGGGCCAGGCCGGCGCGGTGCGCCACGGCATCTCCCGGGCGCTGATCCGCTACGAGCCGAAACTGCGGCCGGTCCTCAAGCAGGGCGGTTTCCTCACCCGCGACGCCCGCGTGGTGGAGCGCAAGAAGTACGGCAAGCGCAAGGCGCGCCGTAGCTTCCAATTCTCCAAGCGCTGAGGCCGCACCAGGACTTCCCAATTTCGAAGGGGCGCCTCGGCGGGGCGCCCCTTTCTCGTTATGGGCCCCGACGCCCGGCCCAACTGACCCACAGACCCTAATTCGAACGCCATGCTGCAGATCGTCCTCGTCATCCTGCCGGTCTTCCTCCTGATTTTCATCGGGCAGGTCTGCCGCCGCCGGTCCTTTCCCGGCGATGGGTTCTGGGCGCCAGCGGAAAAGCTGACCTACTACCTCCTGCTTCCCGCGCTGATCGTGATGACCCTGGCCGAGGCTGACTTCCACGGATTGGCCGTTTTGCCGATGGCGTTGGCGCTGGCCGGGGCGATCCTCCTGATGACCGGCCTCGTCGTGGCGCTGCGTCCGCTGCTCGGGGTCGACGGGCCGGGCTTTACCAGCGTCTACCAGTCGGTAGTGCGCCTCAACGCCTACATTGGCCTATCGGTTGCCTTCGGGCTTTACGGCGACAGGGGGCTCGCGATCGCCTCGGTGGCGGTGGCGACTTTCGTGCCGCTGGTCAACGTCACCTCGACCTTCATGCTGGCACGTTACGGCACTTCGGCCCAGCCAAGCCTTGGAGGCGTATTGAGGCAAGTCGCCGCCAACCCCCTGATTCTTGCCTGCCTGTTGGGTGGCCTGCTCAACCTGGCTGGGCTCGGGCTGCCGCCGGTTCTTGGAGACATGCTGAAGATCCTTAGCCGCGCGGCCCTGCCCCTCGGGCTCTTGGCGGTCGGTGCCGGACTCGATCTGGCCGCGGCGCGTGGCGCCAAATCGATCGCGGCGATCTCTTCCGGCCTGAAGCTGATTGCACTGCCGGCTATGACCTACGCTCTTGCGCGCTGGCTCGGGGCAGATCCGGTGGCGCTCTCCATCGGCGTGCTGTTCGCCGCCCTGCCGGTGGCCACCAGCAGCTTCATCCTGGCGCGCCAGCTCGGTGGCGATGCGGCCTTGATCGCGAACCTCTGCGCCGTTCAAACCTTGCTCGCAATGGTGAGTCTGCCACTGGCGCTGACCCTGGCCGGACCGTAGATTGCCTTACATACGGGGGCTCGCGTTGAAGTTTGAAAGGAAACAGCGATGACTGGGGACACTGCGAAAATCCGGGCGAAGATCCGGGTCGGCGTGCTGGGCGCCTCGGGCTACACCGGCGCGGACCTGATCCGGCTGCTCGCCGGCCACCCGCGCGCGGAAATCGTGCTGATGACCGCCAACGCCCAGGCCGGCAAGCCGCTTTCCGCCGTCTTCCCGCACCTGGGCGGGCTCGAGCTGCCCGATCTGGTCCGCGTCGAGGAGGCCGACTGGGGCGCAGTCGACGTGGCCTTCTGCTGCCTGCCCCACGGCACGACCCAGGAGATCGTCGCCGGCCTGCCGGACCATCTCAAGGTGATCGACCTGTCGGCCGACTTCCGCCTGCGCGACCCTGCCGTCTATGCCGAGTGGTATGGCCACGAGCACCGCGCGCCGGCGCTCCAGGAGGCGGCGGTCTACGGCCTCACCGAACACAACCGCGAGGCGGTCCGCGCCGCGCGCCTGGTCGCCTGTCCGGGCTGTTATCCGACGGCCGCCTTGTTATTGCTGCTGCCGCTGGTGGCCGAGGGCTTGATCGAGGCCGAGGACATCATCATCGACGCGAAATCGGGGGCCAGCGGCGCCGGGCGGTCGCTGAAGGAGGGCATGCTAGCCTGCGAGGTGGGCGAGGGCATCCACCCCTATAGCGTCGCCAGCCATCGCCATGCGCCGGAGATCGAGCAGGAGATCTCGGCGGTTG
>JAUVQB010000061.1 GCA_030598385.1 Alphaproteobacteria bacterium
CCGGCATAGCCGATGCGCGCCAGCTCCGCGCCCAGCGCCTTGCCCTCCTTGTCCTGGATGGCCAGCGTCCAGTCGAGGTCGAACACCCCGGCGAACACGCCGGAGCCGAGCATGGCCGGGGCGAAGCGGGCGCCTTCCTCGTTGGTCCAGGCGGCGATCTCGACCGGCGCCCCGGTCTCGACGGCGTGGTCGTTCAGGGTCTCGACCACCTCGAGGGCCGCCAGCACACCATATATGCCGTCGAAGCGTCCGCCGGTCGGCTGGCTGTCGAGATGGCTCCCGGCCAGCACCGCACCGATACTGTCGTCACGTCCGGGGCGGCCCGGACGCCTTGCGAAGATATTGCCGATCTTGTCCACCGTGACGCTGCAGCCGGCGGCCTCGCACCAAGCGACGAAGAGGTCGCGCCCGGCCTTGTCCTCGTCGCTGCCGGTGAGCCGACAGACGCCGCCCTTTGCGGTGGCGCCGTGCCGGGCCATCTCCATCAGCCGCGACCAAAGCCGTTCGCCATCGATGCGCAGCGCGCTCAAATCCCTGTCCGTCACGTCGGGCCTCGTTTGTTAATTCGCTGAGGGCAAGGGTACGGCCTTGCCGCGGCCCGGACCATACCGAACTTGAGGTACTTAGCTTGATGCGGCGCGGCGGGCTAGCAAGCTGGCGAGGGGATCGGCGGGCTCGCCGCCCGGCTCCTCCGCCAGGGCCTCGAAGAACAGCGAGCAGAGCTCGGCTTGCGAGGAGATCCCGAGCTTCTCGTATATATTGCGGCGGTGCACCCGCTCGGTGTCGGGGGAGATGTCGAGCCGGCGGGCTGCCGACTTGGAGGAGTGCCCGCGCAGCATGAGGAGGGCCACGTCCCGCTCGCGCTCGGTGAGCACCGTGGTGCCGAAGCCTTCGAAGGCGGCCTGCAGGTGTTCGCGAATCGTCGGTTGCGCGACGTCCTCCACGTCCCTTGGCGGCGTGCCGGGCGGCCAGTGCCGGCGGACCGCGGCGGCCAGCACCGGAAGGAAGTCCCGCATACGCGTAGCCTCTTCTGCGGCGAAAGGGTTTTCGATCATGACCCGCCCAATCGGCACGAGAATGGCGCTACCCGACCCATGGGGCAGGGTGTAGCCGCCCTCGTCGACGATAGCGGACGGCGCATAGTAGACCTTGCAGAATTCGCTCTCGTAGAAGCCGTCGGGGGCAATCTCGGAGATCAGATGAAACCCTGGCTCCGTGCCGCCCATGCAGGCCTGATAGAAGGGGCTCAGCAGGTAAGCGCCGCTCAGGTAGTGCTCATCGAAGACCTGGCGCTCTTCCGGCCGCAGCCCATCGTGCAGGATCACGGGCGTGCGGCGCGCATGGTAGGCAAGGACGATGAAGCTGTCGATCGGCGCTAGGGCGTTGATCGCTTCGCGGAGCGCCGTGGGAAACTCAGGCTGGCCGATTGCGTCGATCAGCCGGCCGGCCTGGTCCAGGATGCGGCGCTGGTCGGTCATCCGGCGGCGAGGCGGCTGGTCACGGGCATAGGCTCCTCTGCAAGAACGGAACCCGCTCTAGGCCACTTGGATGGTGATCTCGCCGACGCCCGCGACCGCCCCGTGCAGGCGGTCGCCGCGCTCTACGGCGCCCACGCCCGCGGGAGTCCCGCTATAGATCAGGTCGCCCGGCGCCAGGGTGAACAGGCCCGAGAGAGTGGCGATGACCTCCGGCACCTTCCAGATCATCTGCTCGAGGTCGCCGTCCTGGCGGCGCTCGTTGCCGACCTCCAGCCAGATCGCGCCGCGCCCGGGATGGCCGATGTCGGCGGCCGGCACCACCTCGGAACAGGGCGCGGAGAAATCGAACGCCTTGCCGACCTCCCAGGGCCGGCCCATCTTCTTGGCCTCGCCCTGCAGGTCGCGGCGGGTCAGGTCGAGCCCGACCGCATAGCCGTAGACGTGAGACAGCGCGCGCTCGACCGGGATGTCCTTGCCCCCGGCAGAGAGCGCCACCACCAATTCGACCTCGTGATGCACGTCGCCGGTCTTGTCGGGGTAGGGAATCGTCTCGCCGTCGCCGACGACCGTGTCGGGGTTCTTCTGAAAGAAGAACGGCGGCTCGCGGTCGGGGTCGTGGCCCATTTCGATCGCGTGGGCGGCATAGTTGCGCCCGACGCAATAGATCCGGTGGATCGGAAACCGCCGGTCGCTGCCGCGCACCGGAAGAGCCGGCAGGGCGGGAGGGGGGATCACGTAGTGCGAGTCATCCGACCCGCCGGCTTTCGCGGCGCTATTTTCTAGGACGGTCTCCGCCATTACGATATCGCTCCTCAATACTCTCGCGTTGCACAGCCATCGGCAGCGACAGGGATCGTCTCACGACAGCCGGTCAATGTTCAGCTCCTCGGCGATCTCCGACAGGGCCTGCACCAGGTTGGGATGCAGGGGAATACCTCGCTCGCTGCGTTCGCGGTAGATCGCGTCCCGGCGGTCGCCGGGGATACGCACCCGGTCGAAGCCGGGCAGGGTGTCGGAGGACTTCAGGCGGCCGAGGTGGGTGTCGACCTCCCGTTTGAAGGCGTCGACGTCCATGAAGGCGTCGACCGAGATGGCGGCGATGAACTGCCCCGTGTTGGTGGGGCTGCTGGTGTCGGCGGTGAAGTCGACCACGTCCGAGGTGAAGTTGGCCCCGTTCAGCACGCCGGCCAGCAGTCCGATGACGAGCGCCAGGCCATAGCCCTTGGGGCCGCCGATCGGCAGCAGGAAACCTTCCTTTTGGCGTGTCGGATCGGTCAGCGGCTTGCCGTCGCGGCCGACCATCCAGCCTTCGGGCATGGCCTCGCCGCGCTGGGCGAGGGTCTTGATCTTGCCGGCCGCGGCCACCGTGGTCGCCATGTCCAGGACGACCGGCGGTTCCTCGCCCGCGGGCACGGCGAAGGCGATGGGGTTGGTGCCCAGCAGCAGGTCTGTTCCGCCCCAGGGCGGCACATGGTTGGCGCTTCCGACGGCGGCGTAGAGGCCGACCATGTCGCGCGCGAGCGGCATCTTCACATAGAGCGAGGCGGGACCGGCGTGATTGCCGGCGTTGATTCCGACCCAGCCGATGCCGTGCGCGGCGGCCTTCTCCATGGCCAACTCGGTGGCGAAGACCATGGCCAGGTGGCCGAGCCCGTTATCCCCGTCGACAACGGCGGTCGCGTCGCTCTCCCGCTCGATGCGGATCCAGGGCTTGGGGTTGGTGCCGCCGTCGCGCAGCCGGTTGACGTATTGGCGCAGCCGGAAGCTGCCATGGGTGTCGTAGCCGTGGAGATCCGCCTCGACCATGAGGTGGGCGACTGTGGCCGCGTCATCGCCCGGCACGTCGAGGGCGACGAAGGCGTCGGTGAGAAACCTCTCCAGGTCCTGTGCGCGATAGCATCGCCCGGTTTCGCTCATGTCGCTTGCCGTCCCCCCGTGACAGCCGGTTTAGATGCGCGTGCCGGCGTAGTATTCCACCCGGTGTTCCAAGAGCCCGATCAGCGACGAGAACCCGAGGGCGAAGACGAAGAGGATCAGGGTCAGCGCCCAGAACTCTTCCATCAGGAAACTGCGCGAATAGGTTTGAAACATGCGGCCGAGGGCGACCACGGCGACCAGCAATTGGCCGATGACGATACCTTTGACGGCCCGGATGAGGCCCATGCGCACGCCTGCGAGAATCTCGGGCAGCGCCGCCCAGAACAGCACCTTGTAAAGCAGCTGCCAGCGGCTGGCGCCGAACGACTTGCCCATTTCCTCCAGCGACGGAGAGATGTGCCGCACGCCGGCGTAAGTGTCCAAGGCGATGATCCAGATGGAGAACAGGATCACCGTGACGATAATCGTCAATTGGCCCAGGCCGAACAGCAGCATCAGTACCGGCACCAGCGACGACAGCGGAGCGCTGGCGAAGATGTTGACCCACATGCCGAGCACCTTGTCCGCCGTTTCCACTCGGCCCATGAGGAAGCCGATGAAAATCCCGCCCGTAATGGCGAATCCCATGCCGATGGAAAACGCCTTGAGGGAGACCGCCGCGGCCTCGTGGAAGTCCCGGCGTTGGGCGACTTCAACCAGCGCCACCAGCACCGATGAGAGCGGCGGGAAGATGAACACCAGATCGAGCTGGCCGACGATCTCCCAAATGCCGCCCCAGATCAGCAGCGAAAAGAAGGCCGGAATTTGACGTCCGAATAGAATCACGGGCGAAGAATCCTCACTCCAGATACTTCCGAAGGTCTTGCCAAATCTCCTCGACGTGATCGAGGTAGTTCTTGTCGCGGCGGATCTCGTCCGGGCCGGCGTCGCGGCTGATCTCCGGACGGATGATGCTGTGGATGCGTCCGGGCCGCGGCGACAGCAGAACGATCTGATCCGAGAGATAGACGGCCTCTTCGATCGAATGGGTGACGAAGATCACCGTCTTCTTCTCCACCGCCAGGAGGTGCAGCAGGTCCTCCTGGAACTTGCGGCGGGTCTGCTCGTCGACGGCGGAGAAGGGTTCGTCCATCAGCAGGACTTCCGCGTTGACCGCGAGCGCGCGGGCCAACCCGACGCGCTGGCGCATGCCGCCCGACAGTTCGTGCGGATATTTCTGCTCGAAGCCGGAAATGCCCACTTCCGCGATGTAGTGCCGTGCGACCTTTTCGCGCTCGTTCTTGGCTTCGTGGCGCAGCTCGAGCCCGAAGGCGACATTGCGCAACACCGTCGCCCAGGGCAGCAGCGCGAAATCCTGGAACACGAAAGCGCGCTCGGGGCCAGGCCCGCTGACCGGGGCCCCCTTGATCAGGATCTCGCCGGACGTCGGCTCCAGGAGGCCGGCGATGATCTTCAACAGGGTCGTCTTGCCGCAGCCGCTTGGTCCCAGGAAAGTGGTCATCTGGCCGACCGGAATGCCGAGGTTGATCTTCTCCAGGGCATGCACGTCGGTGCCATAGAATTTCGTGATGTCGCGGACCTCGACAATGTTCTCGGTCTTGGAGACTGGCGCGCCGTCGTCTGCCCGCGGCATGGATTGCAAGGATGTCGGCATCAGCGGCCCACCTTCTTGTCCGGCCGGAAAAACCTGGTCTCGGCGCGCTCGAGCGAACCGACAGTAATCGCGGAAAAGACGATGACGGAAAACACCGCGGCGTACATCTCGGCGTACTCGGCGACCGAGCGGTGATAGGTGATGAGATCGCCGATCCCGGTCGGGGTGATCAGGAGCTCGGCCAGGATGACGCCGATGAATCCGGCGGCCACGCCAAGGCGCAAGCCCGCGAAGATCACCGGGCTGGCGTTGGGGATGATGACCTTCCAGATCTGCTGCAGGCGCGTGCCCTGGAACGACTGGCACATCTGGATGAGCGAGGCGCTGGCGTTGCGCACCGCCTTGTAGGAGTTGAGCACGATGATCGGCAGGGCCAGGATGATCACCGCCACGACCTTGGCGGCCAGCCCGATCCCGTAAATGAATGTGATGAGCGGAATGAGAGCCGCCACGGGGGCGGCCTGGAGCACGATGAAGATGGGCTCCCAGAACCACTGGAACCGGCGGTTGAGGCCCATGGCCACGCCCAGGGTGACGCCGAAACCGGCGGAGATTCCGATCCCGATCAAGAGCGGTTTGAGGGTGTCCGCATAGGCCGCGATCATGCGCCCGTCGGCGATCATCTCGAACAGGGCCACCGTGGTCTCGGAGAAGGTCGGGAAGGCCACGCTGATGGGCACCAGGCCGCCGATCTCCCACAGGGCGAAGAGGCCCAGGATCGACAGCAGCTGGTATAAGGTGATCTTGGAGAGCCCGAATGCCGAGGCCTCGGATTTTTCGGCGTTGGACAAGCCTATCGTCGTAGCCATGACTTGCGCTCCAAATACCACCCGGCCGGCCGCTTCCAGGCCAGGATGGCTAGAACCCCAATCCGGAGCTGTTCCAACTTTGCCAGGCTGGCGCAACGGCCCCCGCCGCGATCGGCGCGGCGGGGGCAGAGCGCCAGTTACATGCGGCCGACCTTGTCGAGCGCCCGGTTCAAGGGATCGAGGTACCAGAAGTCCTCGACCTTCAGATCGCCCGGATCGCCCTGGAGGGTCCCCGCCGTGGTGTAGAAGAGGAAGTCCTCCTCAACCGACTCGGCGCTGCCGCCGTTGTCCGGATAGAGGTTGATTTCCACACCCTGAGAGAAGGACGGCAGCATTTCGTCGACATCTTCCTGGGGCAGGTCGGGCAGCAGGTTGTACTCGTCCCGCAGGGACACGACGACGTTCGGGTCCTTGTTGATCTCCCGCCACACGCCCAGCAGTTCCTCCATCAGGATGTCGACCGCCTCGCTCTGCTCCTCCAGCCAGTTGGTGTTGGCATAGAGCGCCTCGTCGCTGGCCTCGACCTTGGGCAGCGGCAGGAAGACGAACTTGTCGGGCGCCTTGCGCTGGAGCAGGCGCTTACGCTCTAAATCCACGTTGGTGGCCTTGATGTTGCCTTGCATCAGCGCGCCGGCGCGCACGCTGGACCCCGGCACGTAGCTCACGGAATTGTAGGTTATGCCGTTCTCCTTGGCCATGAGCTGCATGATGGCTTCGGTGCCCGAGCCGCGCCCGTGCACCGCGATGTCGGCGCCGTCCAGGTCCTTCCATTCCTTGTAAAACTCGCCGTTGACCACCGGATAGAAGCGGAGCTGGGAGAGCTGATAGAACATGCGGATCGGCGCCTTGACCTTCTGGATCAGGGCGTAGGGCGTGCCGACGCCGATATCGGCCTGGCCGCCGACGACGGCCTGCGCCGCGATGTCCTCGGACTGTAGATAGCTGACCTCGACCTCGACGCCGCGCTTCTCGGCTCGGGCCACCGCGGCCAGGAAATTCACCATGTCGGGGCCGGGAATGTCGCCGAAGGCGACGTGCATGGTTCCCTTGTCCTGGGCTTCGGCGGGTGCGCCGGCCAAGGCAACGGCAACGGCCGCCATGGCAGCCAGGCAAAGCGGCTTCAACTTGGGTATCTGAAACATGGCATCCTCCCCTTACGACGTCTCGCGCTGGAGACAGTTTGATCTCGCGGTTTCTTGTCCTTCGCGGCGGTTGGGCCGGCCCCACCGCCGATAATCGATCTTCATGGGTTCAGGGAAACATCATGGGATTAGGGAAACTTCATGGGTTTAGGTCTGGGCTCGGCTCACGCGGCCTCCTTATCGGCGATCCAAGAGGTCAGGCTGCCGATCCCCTCGATCCGGCAGGTGACCTCGTCGCCGGCCTTCAGGAACTGCGGCGGGTCCATGGCGTAGCCGACGCCCGAGGGCGTACCCGTGGAGATGATGTCGCCGGGCTCCAGGGTCATGCCGCGCGAGAGCGTTTCGATGATGACCGGGATCGGAAAGATCAGGTCGCGCGTATTGCCGTCTTGGCGCACCTCGCCGTTGACCGTGAGGCCGATGGCGAGCTCGCCGACGTTTGGCAGCTCGTCTCGGGTGAC
>JAUVQB010000081.1 GCA_030598385.1 Alphaproteobacteria bacterium
GCCGCTGCACCTCGGCGATCTCGTCCAGCAGCTCGTCGATCCGCTGGCCGGTCTCAGCCCGGGCCATGGCGGTCGGCAGGCTGGGCCGCTCTCAGTGGAGCTTGTCCAGCTCGAGCAGGCAGGCTTCGAGGCGCTGTTCGAGGGCGGGGAGTGAGGCGGCGGGCATGGGCCACAGGTGGGGAAAATTCGCCCGCTGCCCCGGCTTCGGTCGGGGCTTTTCTTTTTGCCCGCCCGCTGAGCGCGATCTCTGGTTGGCGGGTAGGTGTTGGGGCCTGTAGCACGAAAAGCCGAAGGGTCCTAGTTTTGCCACCGGATTTGCCACCGAACTGCGAGGGATAGGGCGGTATTAGGCGGGAAGGACATCATGAGCTGCCGCCGCAGATTGTGGAATTTCAGATAGTTAGGGACGGGCTGAGACGGAACGGGACGGCGCCCTTAAGTTTTACAGTCTCATGACAGTCCGGGCCTAAGGCGGCGCGCAGGGGCCGCTCAGAGCATCTGCGCGGCCTGATAGAGGAAGCCGGAGGCCAAGGAGCCGACGAGCGCGATCGCCAGGTACCAGAGGAAGACCGGCGGCTTGACCAGCGCGTAGACCGCCATGGCCGCGGGGATGCTGGTGACCGCGCCGGCGGTGAGGAAGGCGAGCGCCGCGCCCGGCATCATGCCCATGTTCATCAGCTCGCCGACGAGCGGGATCGCGGCGAAGCCGTTCAGGTAAGCCGGCACGCCGAGGGCGACCGACAGGGGAATCGCCTGCCAGCCCGAGCCGCCCAAATGCTCCGCGATCAAACCTGGCGGCAGCCAGGCCACCATCAGGCTCTCGATGGCGAAGGCGAGCAGCAGCCACTTGGCGAGGAACTCGGCCACCCTGAGCGCCTCGACGGTGAAGTCGCGCCGGCGCGCCGGATCGCGCCAGATCGCCCAGCGCGGCTCCGCCGCTTCCGATACGTCGCTCTTACAACCACCGCCCAGGCCGGCCCGCAGCGGCGCGCCGAACCCGCCGGCCCGTTGGACCGCCAGGGTCGCGAGGCCAGCCAGCAGGCCCATGGCGACGGCCGCGATCGTCTTGGCGAGGGTGAAGCCGAGGCCCAGGGTGGCCGCCATGAGGACGAACTGCTCCGGGTCCATCAAAGGCGAGGAGACCCAGAAAGCCATGACGGCCGGCAAGGGCACGCCGACCACCAGCAAGGCCGCGACCAAGGGCACCACGCCGCAGGAGCAGAACGGCGACAGCGCGCCGATGAGGGCGGCCAGCAGGATCGCCGCCAGCGGTGCGCCGGCACCGACCCGGCCGACAAAGCGGTCGACGCCCGCGGCCTTGAGCCAAGCCGCCAAGAGCACCGAGAGCAGCAGGAACGGCGCGATCCACAGAAAGCTGTCCGCCATGAACACCAGGCTTGCTCCGGCCTGCCGGAGATCGGCCAACCCCAGGACCGCGAGCAGGGCGGCGAGGGCCAGCCAAACCCGGTCCAACCTGGCAATGTACGACGGCAAAGAGTGCTGCCGGGCCACCAAGCCGGAGGGTGCCGGCTCGGCAGGTGTGGCGGAAACTTGGCCGCACGAGGCCGCACACTCGCTTGTTGTCGGATCCACGCTTGTCATCGCCGCCCACTCCACACTCTACCACCCGCCCAACACTTCGAACCTTCCGGAACTCTCGAACTACGTTCGCAAAAAAAACCGCTCACCCGGCCTGTCGCTCGGACCCGGCTTCGCCGACGCCGCGACAGCATTCTTCCGTCAGATAGGCCACCAACGCGCCCATCAGCGCATAATTGGGCTGGCATCGCAGCACTCGGCCCTCCCGCTCCTGGGACACCAGGCCCACATTGACGAGCTGTGCCACGTGGTGGGACAGAGTGGAGCCCGGAATACGCAAGCGGGCCTGAAGGTCGCCGACGGCCAGGCCGTCCTCCCCCGCGCGCACCAGTAAGCGGAAGATCTCCAGGCGCGTCGGGTTGCCCAGCTTTTCGAGGCAGCGAGCGGCGTGATTCAGGTCCATGAGCCACAACGTAGGCCGCTTGAAGACAACTGTCAACGATATTTCTGGAATTATCGAACTGATCGAGGGTTTTGCGCCCCGAATTGCCCGGTCAATCGGCCAACCAGACAGCCAGGCGGTCGGCCGCCTGGCCCATCACGGCCTCCAGGCCGGCGAAGGAAAACCGCACGAATCGGTGGCCGCGCTCCGGGTCGAAGTCGATCCCCGGCGCGATCGCGACACCGGTTTCCGCCAACATGCGACGGCAGAAGTCCTGACTGTCGTTGGTCAGGCGGCTGACGTCGGCGTAGAGGTAGAAGGCCCCGTCGGCCGGCGCCAGACTGTCGAACCCGGCCTTCGGAAGCTCGCGCAGCAGAAGCGCGCGATTGCGAGCATAGGCGGCGACATAGCCGTCCAGCTCCTCGCGGCAGTCGAAAGCGGCCTCAGCCGCGATCTGAGAAAGGGTCGGCGGCGAGATGAAGAGGTTTTGAGCCAAGCACTCGACCGGGCGCAGCAGGTCCTCGGGAAGGACCATCCAGCCGAGCCGCCAGCCGGTCATGGAATAGTACTTGGAGAAGCTGTTGATGACGATCGCCTCTTCGGCGAGTTCGAGGGCGCTGACCGCCGGCGCCTCATAGGCGATGCCATGATAGATCTCGTCGGAGATGAGGCGCATGCCGCGGGCCGCGCAGTAGTCGACGAGATCGGACAGTTCAGCCCGGCCCAGCATGGTCCCGGTCGGGTTCGAGGGGCTGGCGATGATCAGGCCGTCGAGCGGTGGCGCAACCCGGTCCAGCAATTCGACGGTTGGCTGAAAGCGATGTTCCAGGTCGCCGGGCAGGAGCACCGGCTCCACGCCCAGGGAGGCGAGGATGTTGCGGTAGGCGGGATAGCCCGGGGCGGCCAGAGCCACCCGGTCGCCGGGCTCGAAGCTCGCGAGAAAGCCCAGCAGGAAGCCGCCGGACGATCCGGTGGTCACGATGACCCGCCGCGGGTCCAGCTCGACCCCGTACAGCTCGTCATAGTTCCGGGCAATGCGCGCCCTCAGCGACGGCAACCCCACGGCGTCGGTGTAGCCGATCCGCGCGGTTTCGAGCGCCGCCTGGGCGGCCGCGCGAACCGGCGCCGGCGCCGGCGTGCCGGGCTGGCCGACCTCCAGGTGCAGGACTTCCTCCCCCGCCGCCTCGCGCTCGTTGGCGGCGCGCAGCACATCCATCACGATGAACGGCGGCACCAGCCCGCGCTGGGCGATCTTCAGGGCCATGAATGGCTCCCCTTCTATTCTTCGGTTATTGCACCAGGAATCCGAGGCCCCAGCCGCGCGGATCGTTGGCAAACCGGCAGTCTTCATGGTCGCGCCGGAAGCTGCCCGGACAATAGAGCGCATTGACCTGACCCAGTTTCGGGGCCTCGCGCAGCAGATGGCCGCGCGCCTCAAGGTTGTCCAACAGCGCAGCCGGAACACCCTCCTCATAGAACGTCACGTCCGGGACGCCGCCGTGATGGAACCGCGGCGCGGCGACGGCCTCGTCCAATGGCATGTCATCGGAAAGGGCGCCAAGCATGACCGAGACCAGCGCCGTCGGTGCCGCGCTGCCGCCCGAGGCCGCCGCCGCGAAGTAGGCCTCCTCGACGTTCAGATTGACCAAGACCGCCGCGCTGGGCGAAAGCATCCCATTGCTGTCATCCCGGGGCGGGGCGGCCAGGAGAATGCCGGTATCGGGCGCCATCTGGAAGGCGCCGAACAGCCCGTTCATGGTCATACTGCAGGCGGCGACGTTGTTCCAGCGGTCGGCGGCAATAAAGCTCGCGCCATGGGGATTCTCGGCGAGTGCCACCGGACGGGGCGACAGGCTGGCCGCCGGCGTATGCCGGTCCGCTTGGTATCCCTCCAGGGCGCGCTCGAGCCGATTTCCATCGAGCAACAGCTCCGGCGACTCGCGGGCCTCGCCGCCGGGGGCCATCCACGCGGCACGCTGGGCGAAGGCCCGGGCCGCCGCCTCGACGAATTGGTGGGCGCGCTCCGCCGATCCGGCATCGGCCAAAGAAATCTCCCCGACCAACATCTCCCACAACTGGGCCGCCACCAGCCCGTCCGCAGCCGGAGGATTAGTGAAATAAAGCGTATGGTCGCCAAAGGCGACGGATATCGGCTCGACATAGGTCGGGACCGAGGCGCGAACCTCGTCAGCCGTCACTGGCTGGCCGGCCGCGGTCATCGCCGCGGCAAAACGCTGGGTGAAGACACCGCTATAGAGATATCCCACACCCTGCAAGCGCAGCCCCCCCAGGACCGACGCCAGCTCGCGCTGGACCACCTTTTCGCCCTCGCCCGGCTGTTCGCCGGCATTGTTGCGGAAGGTCCGGGAGATGAGCGGATCGGAGACGATCCGGCTGGACGCCACGATTAGATCGCGGGCGAAGGCCCGGCTGATGGGATGGCCGAATCGAGCCAGGTTTTCCGCCGGGGTCAGCAGCTGCGCCCAACGGCGCAATCCGTGGCGGGCGTGCAGCGCGGCCATGGCCCGCGGCCCCAGCGGCACCATGCCGCCTTCGGGGCCAGCCGTCGGCAGGAACAGCAGGGCCTCGGCCGCGTTCTCGCTGCTGTCGTAGACCAAACAAACCCCACCGGCCCCCAGGCTGGCCCGCGACGGCAGGGTCACAGCCATGGTAAAATACATGACGACGGCGGCGTCGACGGCATTGCCGCCCCTGCCCAAAGTGTCACGCCCGAAGACGGCTGCGCGCGGTTCGTCGGCGACAACGATGCCGGCAAAGCCTTCGACCAAGCCGACTGCGCTCACCCGCTCACCCGCGCCGCCACATGCGGTGAGGGCGGTGGACAGCAAGGCGAAGCCTAGGGTGGCGAAGAGCGGCGCGCGCAGGGGCAGTCCGGCCAAAGACCCGGCTTTTCTTGCCACAAGGATGGCGAATTGAAGTACAACCATCGTATAGCTATTTAGAGACATGATGAACGTCTACGCACAAGCTCTTAGATTACCGGCGGTCTGCGTCGCGGCAATGGCTTTGATCGCCGTTTCGCTCTGCCCCTTGAGCGCGCAAGCGCAAGGGCGGAAGACAATCCGCGACGCCGAAATCGAAAACATCATCCGGGCTTACTCCACTCCCTTGTTTCAATCCGCCGGCCTGAGCCCCAGCGCGGTGGACATCATCCTGATCGATGATCCGAGTCTCAACGCCTTTGTCGCCGGCGGCCAAAACATATTCATTCATACCGGCTTGTTGATGCGGGCCGACAAGGCCGAGCAGGTGATCGGCGTGATCGCTCACGAAACGGGGCATATAGTCGGCGGTCATATCGCGGCGCGAATCAACGAGATGCGCGAGGCAAGCAAAAGCATGCTCGTCACCTATCTCCTGGGAATCGGGGCGGCCATCGCGACCGGCCGCGGGGAGATAGCCGCGGCGACGATCAGCGGGGGGTCGGATATCGCCCTCAAGAGCGTCCTCAGCTACACCCGCGGCCAGGAGCAGGCCGCCGATCAAGCAGCGACCCGCCTGCTCCAGGCGACCGGGCAAACGCCCGAAGGTCTGCTCGAATTCATGGAGATCCTGGGCGGTCAGGAGGCCTTGTTGTCGATCAACCAAGACCCGTACCTACGGACCCACCCGGTCACCCGAGAGCGAATTACTTTTCTCGAGCATGCCCTCGAAGAGTCGCCTTACCGGGGCCAGCCGCCGTCGCAGGAGTATGAGCGGCTGCATGCCCGGACCCGGGCCAAGCTGATCGGCTTTCTGCGGCCGCAGTCACAGGTATTCCGCGAGTACCCGCGGCAGGACACCAGCCTGGAAGCACGCTACGCCCACGCCATCGCCTACTACCGGTCGGCGGATATGAATCGGGCCCTGCCGCTTGTGAACGGGTTGATCGAAGAACATCCCGACGACCCCTATTTCCAAGAGCTGAAGGGCCAGATGTTGTTCGAACAAGGCCGCATGCAAGAAAGCCTGCCGCACCTCGAGACCGCCGCCAGGCTGCTGCCCGATTCGCCACAGATCAAACTGCTGCTTTCCCAAGTGCTGATCGAAATGAACGATCCCCAGCGTGACCAACAAGCTATCGAAAACCTGCGGCGCGTGGTTCAGGCCGAGCCCAGCAACGCCTTCGCCTGGCGCCTGGCGGCAACCGCCTATGGCCGCCAGGGCGACAAGGGAATGCTGTCGCTGGCCATGGCGGAGGCTGCGCTTGCCCGCAGAAAATATCCGGAGGCGAAAGTCCATTCCAAACGCGCGCTCGACATCTTGCCGTCGGGCTCGCCCAGTTGGATCCGGGCCGACGATGTGTTCAACGCCTCCGAACGGGCCTCGGGAACCGGCGGATAACGCGAGCTTGAGTTGACGCGCGGGCTCTGCCCCTAACTCCAGACGTTCCAGATAGGTGGCCGAAATGTCTGAGATTGACCTAGCCTGTGTAAAAACGTTGCCGAGTACGACTTATTGGCGTAGCGCTAAGCAGTAACTAGAATCCAAGTACTAATAAGATATTGGTTTTGCTGAGGCGGCCTTTTTCGGATTTCAGAAAAAATCGCGCTGGAAGCACTCAGACGCTGTTTCCACACAACCAAGACCCATGTCGGACATTCGCCGCACCGGCTAATCAGCTATCGCCCCTTCTAGGACCTCAATCCGCTGCAAAGCAGTAAAACAGACCGGCCCC
>JAUVQB010000153.1 GCA_030598385.1 Alphaproteobacteria bacterium
CTTGGATCGTATCTCATCAGAACGTTATGAGCTTTTTTGCTCAGGCCATATCGGACCTCGACACTGAATTCAGACTTGTGCAATTCGTCGAAATCTGCCGCCAAAGTCAAACTGGCGGTCGCTAGATCCTCAATCGCCCGAATCCGCCACTCCAGCAAATTTCGAAATGCGGGAGATAAGATCAGTGGGACGTAAATTTCAAACCTTGCCACGATGAACTCCTGGATACGTTTGCTGAGGTAGATCCGTCGTCCTAGTCGCCGCTACCGACACTTGCCAACGCAATCTATCGCTGTTTCGGCTTTTATGTGACTGGTATAACGATGCGTCTTGCTAAGAAAAAGAGTGGGGAAGATGACCGAGACGAGCCGCCAGATCGTGCTCACGGGCCGGCCCGAGGGCGGGCAGGTGACGGAAGCCCTGTTCGAGCTGCAAGACGTGCCGAAGCCTGAGCCGGGCCCGGGCGAGGTGCTCCTTCGAGCCGTCTATCTCTCGCTCGACCCGGCCATGCGGGGCTGGATCTCCGACACCCCCAACTACCGGGACCCGGTGCCGGTGGGCGAGGTCATGCCGGGCTTCACGGTCAGCGAGGTCGCGGCCTCGAGGCATCCGGACTACGCCGTGGGGGACGTGGTCGCGGCGCGCGCCGGCTGGCGCGACTGGGCGGTCAGCGACGGCAGCACCATCGACCGCAAGATCGACCCCGCCGTCGCGCCGGTCGCCACGGCGCTGCACGTGCTCGGCCACACCGGCTTCACCGCCTATCTCGGCCTGATGGAGGCCGGCCAGCCGGTGGCCGGCGAGACCGTGGCCGTCTCCACCGCGGCCGGCGCGGTCGGCTCCATGGTCGGCCAGATCGCCAAGCTGAAGGGCTGCCGGGCCGTCGGCATCACCGGCTCGGACGACAAGGTGGCGGCCTGCAGGGAGCGCTTCGGCTACGACGCGGCGGTCAACTACAAGGCCCATCCGCCCGTGGACGACCTGGCGGCGGCCCTGGGCGCGGCCGCGCCGGAGGGCATCGACGTCTACTTCGACAACGTCGGCGGCGAGATCTCCGACGCCGTGCTGGCCCATATCAACGTCGGCGCGCGCATCGTCGTCTGCGGCACCATGGGGATCCGCGACGTGGCGATCGGCGAGCCCCAGCCGCCGGGCCCGCGGGTCAACCGCACGCTGCTCATCAAGCGGGCGCGCATGCAGGGCTTCCTCTTTTTCGACTATGTCGATCGCATGCCGGCGGCGATCGCCGAGCTGGCGGCCTGGGTGCGCGAGGGCAAGCTGACCTACGCCGAAGACATCGTGGACGGCCTGGAGCGCGCGCCCGCGGCGCTGGTGCGCCTGCTCGCCGGCAAGAACACCGGCAAGATGATCGTGCGCGTCGGCCCGGAGCCGGGCTAGGGCCTTACCGCTTATCTGAGACTCTACACCGGCTTGCGTTCAGCCTCTGTCACCGCCGGATGAAGACGTCGGAACCGGCCATGACCGAGTTCCAGGCCGGCGGTCCCGACACCGCCAGGTACCACAGCGTCACGATCTGGCTGCCCGTACTACTCATCTGACCCGACCAGGAGGTGGCCGACTGGCACTCCTGGAAATTGACCGTGAAGGTGATGGCGCCTTGGTTGTAGAACCCGCTCAAGGGCCGCACGACGCCCACGCCGCAACCGACCCCCGTTACGAAGGTGCCGGTCATGAGGCCGGTGTTCGGATCGACGGAAGTTAGGGTCATGGTCGAGTTGTTTTGGTTCACCCAGACCGATCCGGCCGCCAACTCCTGAGCGCCGGCCGCGAAGGGGAGGGACACCGCGAACACGACGGCGGCGATGCGTAAGGCGATGCTTTTCATGGTTTGCTCCTTGCGGTTGTAAGGCCGGTCCCTTGCGTGCGCTCTTGCCCGAGATCCGGCGGCTGGAAATATCCGCGGCATCTGGGATCTGTGAGGATTATTTGTGATTGTAAAAACGATACAATAAACATGTATAGATAGCAATTCGGTTTCGCCCGACCGATCTCCGCGCCCGTCAATCGTCGGCTTTTCTATTCCCTTGGCATCACGCATGCTGCCGGTGAGCGGGAGAGGGGCAAAGCGTGGCGTCGCTGAACATCAAGCTGCTGGGCGGGTTCGAGGCCCATTTGGTATCGGGCGAGGCAATCCCGCCGATCGGCCGCAAGGCCCAGGCCCTGCTGGCCTATCTGGCCCTGGCGCCGGGGACACCGCAGCCGCGCGAGAAGCTCACCGCTCTGCTGTGGAGCGACCGCGGCGAGGCGCAGGCCCGCTCGAGCCTGCGCCAGGCGCTCAGCGAGCTGCGCAAGGCGCTGGCCGGGGCCGATCCGCCGCCGCTCGAGACCAAGGGCGAGGCCGTAGCCCTGGCGGCCGACGCCGTAGTCGTCGATGTCGAGATCCTCGGGCGTCTCGTCGACGGCGGTGAGGGCCCGTCCCTCGAGTCGGCCGTGGACCTGTACCGGGGCGATCTGCTCGACGGTTTCGCGGTGCCGGATCCCGCCTTCGAGGACTGGCTGCGCGGCGAGCGGCAGCGGGTGCGCGAACGCGCCCGCGAAGCCATGACGCGGCTGATGGAGCTGCAGCTCGCGGCGGGCGAGGCCGACGGCGCCCTTGCCACGGCGCGGCGGCTCTTGGCCCTGGACCCGCTGCAAGAATCCGCCCACCGCGCGATCATGCGGCTTTACGCCGCCAAGGGCGAACGGACGCTCGCGCTGAAGCAATACCAGGCCTGCCGCGAGCTTCTGCGCGACGAGCTGGGCGTGGAGCCGGACGGCGAGACCGAGAAGCTTCACGACGAGATACGGCGGGAGGACGGCACCGATCCGGCGTCTTCGATTGCCGACGGCGAGCAAACGGCGCCGCCGGAGAAGCCGGCCGTCGCGGTGCTGCCGTTCGAGAATCTCTCCGACGACCCGGAGCAGGAATATTTCGCCGACGGCATGACACGGGCCTTGATCACCGAGCTCGGTCGCCTACCGACCCTGGCCGTTATCGCCGCGGCGTCCATGTTCGCTTACAAGGACAAGCGCGTTTCGGTGGCCGATGTCGGCCGCGATTTGGGAGCCCGCTACGTGGTGGAGGGCAGCGTTCAGAAATCCGGCCGCCGTTTCCGCGTCACCGCCCAGTTGACCGACGTCGAGACCGGCCAGCAGGTCTGGGGCGACCGTTTCGACGGCGACCTCGGCGATATCTTCGAGGTCCAGGACGAGCTCACCAGACAGATCTGCGGCAACCTTTACCTGCCGCTCCTGGAATACGGATCGCACAAGGCCAGGCACAAGCCGATAACGAGCGCGGACGGCTACGATCTCTATCTGCGCGCGCTCTATCACATCGAGCACCCGACGCCCGCGGGCATCGAGGAGGCCCGCCGCGACTGCCGCCGGGTGCTCGAAATCGATCCCGATTTCGCGCTGGTCTACGAGCTTCTCATGTGGACGCATCTGCACGCCGCTTGGAACGGCTGGGTCGAGGACCCGGAACCGGCCCTGCAGGCCGCCCGGCAGGATGCCGAGCGCGGTGTGATGCTCGACGACAGGGATGCCTATTTGCGGGGTGCTCTCGGCTTCATCGAGGTCTTCCAGGGCGATCTCGAGCGCGGGCTGAAGGCCTTGCGGACGGCTGTTGACCTAAGCGACCCGGTTTACGGCGCGCTCTATGGCGGCGCGCTGGCCTTCGCCGGGCGGGCGGACGAGGCGTTCGCCGTTTTGGCGGAGACCGAACGCCTAAGCCCCGGGTACCATGTGACCCGCTTGTTCGAGGGCGATGCACGTTTCGCGGCCGGGCGGCCCGAAGAGGCCGTGCCCTATTATGAACAGTTTCTGACCGTCCTGCCGGACTTCAGCTATGCCTTGCTCTACCTCGCCGCCTGCCAGGTCGAGCTGAGCCAGTTGGACGCCGCGCGCGAGACCGTGACGAAGATCCGCATGTCGAGCCCCGACATGACCGCCAGCTATGTCGGGAAACTCCTGCGCGCCCGCGACCCGGCCCTTGTCGAGCGCCTGCTCGGAGCGCTCGAGGCGGCGGGGCTGCCCGACGGGACGGAAGCAGTCTGAGGCCTCTTGTTTCAAAGCCGCGCGCCCTGATCTAGAGTCCCGAGAGTCCAGCGGCGACGGCAATCGGAAAGGCAAGAGCGATGGCGAAACACGACATCGACCTCTTCGTCATCGGCGGCGGCTCGGGCGGCGTACGCGCGGCACGCATGGCGGCGCAGGCCGGCGCCAAGGTGGCCATCGCCGAGTCCTACCGCTACGGCGGCACCTGCGTGATCCGCGGCTGCGTGCCCAAGAAGCTGCTGGTCTACGCCAGCCACTTCCACGAGGACTTCGAGGACGCCGCCGGCTTCGGCTGGCAGGTCGGCGAGGCCGCCTTCGACTGGGCCCGGCTGATCGCCAGCAAGGACCGGGAGATCGCGCGCCTGGAAGGGGTCTACGAGCGCTTGCTTAACGAGTCCGGCGTCGAGGTGTTGCGCGGCCACGGCCGCCTGCTGGACGCCCACCGGGCCCACATCGAGACGGCCGACGGCGAAGCGGACAGGACGCTCTCGGCCGAGACCATCCTGATCGCCACCGGCGGCCGGCCGGTGTTCCCGCCGGGCTCGGGCTGGGAGCACGGCATCACCTCCAACGAGGCCTTTCACCTGGAGCGCCTGCCCGAACGGCTCGTGGTCTACGGCGGCGGCTACATCGCCGTCGAGTTCGCCGGCATCTTCAACGGGCTCGGCTCCCAGGTGACTCAGGTCTACCGCGGCCCGCAGATCCTGCGCGGCTTCGACGACGACGTGCGCAACACCCTGGCCGGCGAGC
>JAUVQB010000014.1 GCA_030598385.1 Alphaproteobacteria bacterium
ATTCCATCGTCGTCGCGGCGACCGCGTCGGAACCCGCCCCACTGCAGTTCCTGGCGCCCTATTCGGGCTGCGCCATGGGCGAGTTTTTCCGCGACAATGGCATGCATGCGCTTATTGCTTATGACGATCTGTCGAAGCAGGCGGTCGCCTACCGGCAAATGTCTCTTCTTCTGCGCCGCCCGCCGGGGCGCGAAGCCTATCCGGGGGATGTTTTCTATCTGCATTCGCGCCTGCTTGAACGCGCGGCCAAGTTGAACGAGGACCATGGCGCGGGCTCGCTCACCGCTCTGCCGGTGGTGGAAACCCAGGCCAACGACGTGTCCGCCTACATCCCCACGAACGGGATTTCAATCACCGACGGTCAAATCTTCCTGGAGACTGATCTGTTCTATCAGGGCATCCGCCCGGCGGTGAATGTGGGCCTGTCGGTGTCGCGCGTCGGTTCGGCGGCGCAAATCAAGGCGATGAAACAGGTGGCCGGCTCGATCAAGCTGGAACTCGCCCAGTACCGCGAGATGGAGGCCTTCGCCCAGTTCGCCTCGGACCTCGACGCGTCGACCCAGCGCCTTTTGGCGCGCGGCGTGCGGCTGACCGAGCTGCTGAAGCAGGCGCAGTACCGGCCGATGCCGGTCGAGGAGCAGGTGGTGGCGATCTATGCCGGCGTCCGCGGCTATCTCGACAAGCTGCCGGTCAACAAGGTCACCGAGTTCGAAGAGCGGCTCTTGTCCGAGGTCCGCGCCAACGGCGAGGACCTGCTGGAGACCATTCGCACCGAAGGCGAGATCTCCGACGCAACGGAGGCCAAGCTCAAGGAATTCGTCGACAAATTCGCGGCCAGTTTCGCTTAAGCGGCAGGGCAGAGATCGCGAGCGGACCCGACACTGGATTGAACGGATAGACCGGCATGCCGAACCTCAAGGACCTGAGAGTCCGCATTGCCAGCGTCAAGGCGACGCAGAAGATCACCTCGGCCATGAAAATGGTCGCGGCGGCGAAACTGCGCCGCGCCCAGGAGCAGGCGGAGGCCGCGCGACCCTATGCCGAGCGTATGGAGCGCATGCTGGGGTCTCTGGCGGCGGCCTCGGCGGGCCAGGCCGGGGCGCCGGCCTTGCTGGCCGGTTCCGGCAGGGCGGATGTTCATCTTCTGGTGGTCGGCACCGCCGACCGAGGCCTCTGCGGCGGCTTCAACAGCAACATCGTGCGCAATAGCCGGCAGCTGATCAGAAGCTTGGTGGGCGACGGCAAGACGGTCAAGATTCTCTGCGTCGGGCGCAAGGGGCGCGATGCGCTGCGCCGCGAGTACGGCGACATGATCATCGATACCATCGAGGGCGTCACCAAGCCGCGGCCGACCTTCGATAAATCCGAATCGATCGCCGAACGCATCACCCGCATGTTCGAGGACGGCGAGTTCGACGTCTGTACCTTGATCTACGCCGAGTTCAGATCGGCGATCACGCAAATCGTGACGCGCCAGCAATTGATCCCCTTCGCCCCCGTCGCGGTGGACGAGGAGGTCGCCGAGGCGGGCGGCGGGCAAAAGGCCAGTTACGAATACGAACCCTCCGAGGAGGAGATCCTGGAAGCCTTGCTGCCGCGAAATCTGGCGGTGCAGATCTACAAGGGGATCCTGGAGAACAATGCCAGCGAGCAAGGCTCGCGCATGACGGCAATGGACAGCGCGACCCGCAACGCGGGCGACATGATCAACAACCTGACCCTGATCTACAACCGGACGCGGCAGGCGGTGATCACCAGAGAGCTGATCGAGATCATATCCGCGAAGGAGGCCCTCTGAGCGCCCGCGGGCGCTCGGGGCCCCCGGAGCGGAGATAGCACCGAGGAGCATAATCCATGGCAAAGAACCTGGTCGGTAAAATCACGCAAGTGATGGGCCCGGTGATCGACGTGCAGTTCAGCGGCGACCTTCCGGCCATCCTGAATGCGTTGACGACCGAGAACGAAGGCAAGCGCCTGGTGCTGGAGGTGGCACAGCATCTGGGCGAGAACATGGTGCGCACCATCGCCATGGATTCCAGCGAAGGGCTGGTCCGCGGCCAGGAGGTATCCGACACCGGCGAGCCGATCACGGTGCCGGTGGGGCCCGGAACCCTGGGGCGCATCCTGAACGTCGTGGGCGAGCCGGTGGACGAGCGCGGCCCGGTCGAGACGGACTTGAGCTCGCCGATCCATAGACCCGCGCCGGAATACGTCGATCAGTCCACGGAAGCCGAGATCCTGGTGACCGGGATCAAGGTGGTCGACCTGTTGGAGCCCTATGCCAAGGGCGGCAAGATCGGGCTGTTCGGCGGCGCCGGCGTCGGCAAGACCGTCATCATCATGGAGCTGATCAACAATATCGCCAAGGCGCACGGCGGCTATTCGGTGTTCGCCGGGGTCGGCGAGCGCACCCGCGAGGGCAACGACCTTTATCACGAGATGATCGAGTCCGGCGTGATCCAGCTCGAAGGCGGGGGCTCGAAGGCGGCGCTGGTCTATGGCCAGATGAACGAGCCGCCGGGCGCGCGCGCGCGCGTCGGCCTGACCGGCCTCACGCTCGCCGAATACTTCCGCGACGAGGAAGGCCAGGACGTGCTGTTCTTCGTCGACAACATTTTCCGCTTCACTCAGGCGGGCTCCGAGGTCTCGGCGCTGTTGGGGCGCATTCCCTCGGCGGTTGGCTATCAGCCGACGCTGGCCACCGATATGGGCACCCTGCAGGAGCGGATCACCACCACCAAGAAGGGCTCCATCACCTCGGTCCAAGCCATTTACGTGCCGGCGGACGACCTGACCGACCCAGCCCCGGCGACCTCCTTCTCGCACCTCGACGCGACCACGGTGCTGTCACGCCAGATTGCCGAGCTTGGCATCTATCCGGCCGTGGATCCGCTCGATTCCACCAGCCGCATGATGGACCCCTTCGTGATCGGCGAGGAACATTACGGCGTGGCCCGCGAGGTGCAGCGCGTGCTGCAGTCCTACAAGGCGCTGCAGGACATCATCGCCATCCTGGGCATGGACGAGCTCTCCGAAGAGGACAAGCTGACCGTCGCCCGGGCGCGCAAGATCCAGCGCTTCCTGTCCCAGCCGTTCCACGTGGCCGAGGTCTTTACCGGTGTGCCCGGCGTCTTCGTGCCGCTGGAGGAGACCATTCGCGGCTTCAAGGGAATCGTGGCGGGCGAATACGATCACCTGCCGGAAGCCGCCTTCTACATGCTCGGGACCATCGACGAGGCCGTGGAGAAGGCCAAGAAGATGGCTGCCGAGGCGGCCTGAGGCGGCAATACCGGCGGCGAAGCGTCGCCCGGATTGCCCGGGAACCACTCTAGAGGACGAGCCGGATGGCTGAAGGCAAGGTGGAGTTCGAGCTGGTCTCGCCGGAGAAGCTATTGCTCTCCGAGCCGGTGGAAATGGTGGTGGTGCCGGGCGAGGAGGGCGATTTCGGCGTTCTCCACCAGCATGCGCCGTTTATCTCCGCGGTGCGCCCGGGTGTGATCAAGGTGCACAACGGCGGCAAGGTTACCGAACAGATCTTCGTGTCGGGCGGATTTGCCGAAGTGACTCCCGCCCGCTGCACAGTGCTGGCGGAGCGGGCGGTCGCGGTTGCCGACATCGATCGCGGCGCGGCCGAGCAGCAGCTGCGGGACGCGCGGGAAGATCTGGCCGACGAGAAGGACGAGCACGACCGCGACCAGGCCGAGAGGCAGGTCGCGGTGGCCGAGGCGATGATGGCGGCCGCCATCGGCTGAGTTCCGCGGCAGAGTCCACCACAAGGGACGCTGCGCGGGCTCGATTGCCCGCAGCGAGGTGGATTAGGTATAGTGGAGCGGGATATGACCTGCGATTTCGTCGAGAGGGCGAGCGGCAGATGAGCAGGACCGCGACCGGCCGAGATTGGACCTTGGAAGACATTCCCTGGGATATCTTCGATGCCCAGAAGGTCGATCCGGACATCCTCAAGCTAGTGAAGGCGGCAAGCCTCGTCGAATACAACGGCGGCGACTACGCCACTTACCTGTGCAATGTGTTTCGTGGCGATCATGAATTCCAAGACGCCGCCCGCGCCTGGGCGGACGAGGAGGTCAAGCACGGCCGCGCCCTCGGCCGCTGGGCGGAGATGGCGGACGACAGCTTCGATTTCGAACGGAGTTTCCAGCGGTTCGTCGAGGGTTTTCGCCTGCCGCTCGACGCGACCCGTTCGGTGCGCGGTTCGCGCTCGGGCGAGCTGGTCGCCCGCTGCATGGTCGAGATCGGGACAAGCTCCTATTACACCGCCTTGGCCGAGGCGGCCGAGGAGCCCGCCCTCCGGGCGATCTGTAGCAAGATCGCCGGCGACGAATTTCGTCATTACAAGCTGTTCTATTCGTACCTCAATCGTTACCTGGAGCGCGAAGGCATGGGCCGTCTGCGCCGTGCGCTGGTGGCGCTCGGGCGGGTCAGGGAGAGCGAGGACGACGAGCTGGCTTACGCCTATTACGCGGCCAATGGCGAGGGCGAGGCCTACGACCGCGAACGTTGTTCCCATGCCTACCTGCAGCGGACCTGCGCTTTCTACCGCTCCCGGCACCTGAGGCGGATGGTCGTCATGTCGTTCAAGACCGCCGGCCTGTCACCGAGGGGGCGGTTGGCCGAATGGGCCTGGCGGTTCTTGTCCTGGCGGCTCCGCCATCGTCACCAGATGGCCAAAATGACCAATGAAGCCGCGTGAGCGAGCGGGCGCTATAGCAATCGAAAATGTCTTATCGGTCGGTTGGGTCGGCCGAGGCGAAATGTCCGAGCTCTGCGATGAGCTGGGTGTAGAGGGTCCGCTTGAAGGGAACGATCAGCTCGGGCAGATCGGCCATATCCGCCCACTTCCAATCGGAAAATTCCGGTTTCTCGGTGGCGATGTCGATGTCTTCGTCGCAGCCCAAGAACCGGAAGACGAACCATTTCTGGGTCTGCCCCCGGAAACGGCCGCGCCAAAGCCTGGGCGCCAAGTCCACGGGCAGGTCGTAGACGTACCAGTCGCGGCTTTCGCCGATCACTTCGGCCTTGTCGGTGCCGGTCTCTTCCCCGAGCTCCCGCCACGCCGCCTCGAGTGGGCTTTCGCCCTTGTCGATGCCGCCCTGGGGCATCTGCCAGGCGACGCTCGGCATGTCGATCCGTTGAGCCACGAAGACCCTGCCTTGACGGTTGATCAGCATGATGCCGACACCCTGCCGGTAAGGAAGGTCCCGGCTCGCCTCCGCCGGCGGAGCTTTGGCCTCTAAGGGGCGATCGCTCATGGATCCCGCATTTGCGCTTAGCCTGCCCGCGGGCGCTAGCGGCTGCCTTGCGCGAGCACGGTGATGGGGACCAGTTCGAAGCCTCTGGACTCCAGAGTTTTGACCCACTCGCGCAAGCGCTCGAGCGTCGCCGGATAGGGCCGCGCGATGGCGATCGAGGCGCCGTTGCGCAAAGCCATGCGTTCGATCTGAGCGAGCCTGGCGTCGATCGTCAGCTGCCCGACGTCGCCCTCGTCCAGGGTGCGGTTGTTGACCGCGTGGGGCAGGCCGAGGTCTTGTGCAACGCGGGCAACCACGCTGGCCTCGCTGGAGCGATTGTCCAGAAACATGAGCCCCTGGGCTTTGATCTCCCGCAGGATCGGTTTCAAGTGCGGCTCCGAGCCGGTGAAACGGGAGCCCATGGTCACGGCAAGGCCGACGTAACCCTCGGCACGGCCGATCACCCACCGCAAACGTTGCTGGTTCTGGCGCTCATCCAGTTGTGTCATCAGCGCCTGCGGCCCGGGATCGTCGTCGGGATAGGTTGCCGGTTCCATCGGCAGGTCCAGCATCACCTCGTGACCGTTACCGCGGGCCATCGCGATCCACTTCGGCAGCTTTTGGACATAAGGCGTGAACGAGAGGGTGACGCCCGGAGGTAGGTCCTCGATCGCGGTCTCGGTCGCCCGGCTGGAGAATCCCAGCCCGGTGAGTACGATGGCGATTCGCGGTTGCTCCGTGGTCGCTTGATAGACCGATGCATATCGCCGCCAAGCCGGAAGATCGGAGTCTTTCGCCAAAGCCGCCTGTGTCGGCGCTAGCGCCGGGCTGGCTGGCGGATCTTCGCCTCCTAAGGCGCCTGCTTGATCCGGCGAATCCGCCGCGTCACCGGCAGGCTCGATTCCGCTGCCTGCTCGTTCCAGGCTCGGGATCGCCAGGGTCAGGCCGGGCGGCCCGTTCGGCGCCTGCCGCGCCAACAGCACGTAAGTGGAGCCAGCCGTCGTCACCGCCAGGAGAGCAAGCCATGCGATGGTCAACGGTGTGATGCCTGTTCGGTAGCTGCCTTCGGTCATGACGGTGTCGGTTTACCAGGAGACTGCCTGAGGGGGCCGCCCGAGGGGGCCGCCGGAGGGGACTGCCGCGGGGAACACGCCTTGGAATGTTCGCCCGCTGTTAGTTCAAGGCCCGTTCCCGAAACAGCGACAGGCCCTGCAACAGGTCGATCGCCCGAGACAACTGATAGTCCTTGGGCTCTTCTTCACTCGCGGCGCCGTCTTCCGCGCTGTCGCCGTCCTCGGATCCTTCGTTGCTCAAGGCGCCGCGCAAGTCTTCCTCGCGTCTCGACACAGCCGAATCGAGCGGCTCGAGGCGTGCTTGCTCCACTTCGATATCGGGCTCGATTCCGGTTGCCTGGATCGAGCGTCCCGAGGGCGTGTAGTAGCGCGAGGTGGTCAGCCGCATGGCGCCGCTTCCGGACAGCGGGATGATGGTCTGGACCGAGCCCTTTCCGAAGGACCGCGTGCCCATGATGATCGCCCTGCCGTGGTCCTGTAACGCGCCGGCGACGATCTCCGAGGCCGACGCCGAGCCGCCGTTGATCAATACGACGATCGGGAGTCCGCTGGCGAGGTCGCCCTCGCGGGCGTTGTAACGCTGGGCGTCGTCGGGATGGCGGCCGCGTGTGGACACGATCTCGCCGTGATCCAGGAAGGCGTCGGAGACGGCGATTGCTTGATCCAG
This sequence comes from Alphaproteobacteria bacterium, assembly GCA_030598385.1. GTDB lineage: Bacteria > Pseudomonadota > Alphaproteobacteria > Kiloniellales > JAKSDN01 > CALJXB01. The sequence goes on from JAUVQB010000014.1 coordinate 6,990, forward strand.
CAATCCGCCGGGATTGTTGCGCAGGTCCAGCACGTAACCCTTGAGCGATCCCCCGGCCCGTTCGGCGAGGCGAGTCACGGCTTCTTCGAGCCCCGGCGAGGTCTGCTCGTTGAACGCCGTTACCCGCAGATACGCAACGTCGTCTTCAAGCCGGCTGCGAACCGACTGTACCGTGATGATGTCGCGCGTGATGGTGACATCGAAGGGCTCGCGGTTGGGCCGGCGGATGGTGAGCACCAGGTCGGTGTTGACCGGTCCGCGCATCTTCTCGACCGCTTCCGCCAGGGTCAGGCCGAGAACCGGCTCGCTGTCCAAATGACTGATGAGGTCGCCGGCTTGAACGCCGGCGCGGAATGCCGGCGTATCGTCGATGGGAGAGACGACCTTGACCAAGCCGTTCTCCATGGTGACCTCGATACCGAGGCCGCCGAACTCGCCCTTGGTCTGCACCCGCATGTCCTGGAACGACTTGGGGTCGAGATAGCTCGAGTGTGGGTCCAGGCTGGCGAGCATGCCGCGGATGGCGGCTTCGATCAGCTCTTGATCAGAGACCTCCTCCACATAATCCGCCCGCACACGTTCGAAGACATCGCCGAACAGTTTGACCTGCTTGTAGGTCTCGGCGCCTTGGTCCTGTGTCGAGGCGGTCTGGGGGATCAGGAGAATCAGCACGGTGGCGAGGACCACCAATCGAGGCATGCTTTGCATTAACCTTGCACCTTCTCGTCAGTCGTTGCGAGCCAGGGCAGCGGATTGACTGGCTGTCCGGCGTGTCGAAATTCCAAATAGAGTTCCGGGGAGCGCTCCTGCGGGCTACCCATGACTCCGATGGGCTCTCCGGCGAGAATCCATTGCCCGACGACCGCGTCAATCCGTTCGAGACCGGCAAGCAAAGTATGATATCGCCCGTCGTGCTCGATGATCAAGATCTGCCCGTAGCCGCGAAACTTGCCTGCGTAGACAACCTGCCCATCGTAGGGGGCCACCACCTGGGCTTGGGTCCGGGTCTGGATCGAGATTCCCTTGGAAACGGAATCAGCTCCCAGCGCTCGTTGACCGTAGGCGAGCACTAGCTGGCCGCGTACCGGCATGATCAGGAGTGGAATGGCGTCGCCTTGCGGGAAGGCACGTACGTTGTCCGGCCGCACCAGTGCGCCTGAGGGCAAGGAGGCCAAGGCCGGGTCTTCGCCCTCTCCTGCCGTATCGCCCTCGGCGATATCCTCGGCCAGGGATCGGGTCCCGTCATACGCTTCTTCCATTTTGGCCGGGGCCGCGCTTTCAAGCTGCGATTCTTCCTGGATTTTCTGGGCCTCCAGCGCGGCTTGGGCCCGTTGGGCCTTCAGCTCGGCCTGCGCCCGCTGTTGCTCGGCGAGTTGCGCTCGGGCTTCCCGTTCGGCGCGCAAACGCGATTGCTCCTCCAGTCGCGCCAAAAGGTCGCGCAGGTTCTTGGCTTCGGCCGCCAGACGCTCGGCATTGGATTTGGCGCTCTCGCGCTTGCCGAGAGTTTGGGTGTGAAGGTCCTTCTTGCGCCCAATCAGCTCGCCCAGCAAGTGGCGCTCGTCGGCCAGGGTTTTGGCCGTCGCTGTCAGCTCGAATTGCTGTTGCCCGATTGCCAGGCGCAGGGACGACAGCTCCTCCAGGTCGTCGCGAAGCCCGGCCGCCCGCTCTTCGATCGCGGGTATAGCGGCCTTCAAAAGCAGGGCGCTTCGCACCCGTTCCACCGGCGTACCCCGGCTCACCAGCACAGCTTCGACGGGCTGTACGGCGATGCGTTGCAGGGCGGCCAGGGTTTGATAGAGATTCCCATGTTGAGCCTTCAGCTCTGCGGTTTTGACCTCATGTCTCGTCTCGAGATCCTGCAGGATCGTCTCGATTCGTGTCAGCTGTGATTCCAGATCCTGGGTTTTCTCGGCGGCCTCGATCGATTTGTTCTGCAGGGCGAGGATTTCTTGCTGCAGTTCCCCGGCCTTGCGGTCCAGGGTCTGACTCTGCGATTCGCTGGCCTCCAGCGCCTGCTCCACATCTTTCAGGCGCTTACCGGCCTCCTGCGCCTGGCTTGCGGTCGGCCACAGCAGTACGCAAGCGATCAGCGCGCCGAGGGCGCGCCGGCTGCGCCGGCCGGGCAAGTTACTATTCCGCGGACGCATCGTCATATCATTCGGCCGCCGCTTCAGCGGGTTTGTTGGCCTCGGCGCGCGCGTTGGTTCGAATCAGCGATCGGCCGGTCATCTCCGGCGGCACCGGAAGGCTCATGAGCTGCAGGAGAGTGGGCGCGATATCGGCCAGGCGGCCGTCGGATAGACCGGCAACCCAAGCGGGCGCATTCACCAACAAAACCGGCACGCGGTTCATGGTGTGGGCGGTGTGGGGCTGGCCGGTCGCGGGGTCATCCATCTGCTCCGCGTTGCCGTGGTCGGAGGTGATCAGCAGGCACCCCCCGGCGGCGGTGACGCTGTCGGTCAGGCGGCCCAGGCAGCTGTCGACCGTCTCCACGGCCCGCATGGCGGCTGCGAGGTTGCCCGTGTGTCCAACCATATCGCCGTTGGCGTAATTGAGCACGATGAGGTCGAAACGGCCGCCGGCGACGGCATCGCACAGGCGATCGGTCAGTTCCAGCGCCGACATCTCGGGTTGCAGGTCGTAGGTCGCGACCTTGGGCGAAGGCACCAGGATTCGCTCCTCGCCGTAGAATTCGGCCTCGCGCCCGCCGTTCAGGAAGAAGGTCACGTGCGCGTACTTCTCGGTCTCGGCGATTCGCAACTGGTTCAAGCCGGCCTGGGAAACGACGTCGCCGAGGGTGGCGTGCAGCTCGAGGGGCGACAGAAGGGCCGGGATCAGGCGGTCCAAGTCGCTGGAATAGCTCACCATGCCGAGGGCGGCGGCAAAGCCGACGGCCTTGTCCCGCGGGAAGCCGTCGAAGGCGGGGTCCAAGAGGCCGCGAAGAAGCTGACGCGCCCGGTCGGCCCGGAAGTTCGCCATGATGAGGCCGTCGCCGTCGTCCATTCCGGCGTAGTCGCCGACGGCCGTGGGCAGCACGAATTCATCGCCCAACCCGGCCTCGTAAGCCTGCTCGATCGCCTGATGGGGGTCTGCCGCAGTTCCGCCCTCGGGCGCCGTCCGGCCCTCGACCAGGGTTTGGTAGGCCCGCGCCGAGCGCTCCCAGCGATTGTCCCGGTCCATCGCATAGTAGCGGCCCGTGATCGTGGCGACCGGGGCCACGGTGGCCGACTGGAAGCGCGTCACAAAATCGAGCGCGCTGCGCGGCGGCGTATCCCGGCCGTCGAGGAAAGCGTGCACCTTGACCGGCACGCCGGCGGCCAGCAGCGCGTTGGCGAGCGCCGCCATATGGTCTTGATGAGAATGGACCCCGCCGGGCGAGAGCAGGCCCAGCAGGTGCGCTGCGCCGCCGCTTTCTCGCAAGGCCGCGACAAAGGACTCGAACGGGGCGCTGCCGGTCAGACGGCCCTCGTCGATCGCCTTGTCGATTCGCGGAAGGTCCTGCAGCACCACCCGGCCTGCGCCGAGGTTCATGTGGCCAACCTCGGAGTTGCCCATCTGGCCGCTCGGCAGACCCACGTGCAGCTCCGACGCGTCGATCCGGGCCCGGGGACCGATTTCGTTGAAGCGGTCCAGATGGGGCGTCGTTGCCTGGCAGATGGCGTTCATTTCGCACTGCTCGCGGTCCCCCCATCCGTCGAGGATGGCCAAGACCACGGGCCGCGGTGGTGCGACCTCGTTCATGTGGGCTCTATATATGGGATTTTCGGTCGGTCCAACAGGTTTTTGGCCCCTCTTGCTTTGGGTGGTCAGGCGCGGTGGTAGGGATGGCCGTCGAGGATCGATTGAGCGCGGAACAGTTGCTCGGCCAGTAAGACGCGTACAAGCAGGTGCGGCCAGGTCATCTGGCCGAACGACAGAATCAGATCGGCCCGCTCCAGGACCGCGGCTGAAAGTCCCTCGGCGCCGCCTATCACAAATGCGAGATCGCCGAGGC
>JAUVQB010000173.1 GCA_030598385.1 Alphaproteobacteria bacterium
ACGGGCTATTTCGGATCTTCCTTCCTGCTGACTCTGGCGAACCCGGCGACGATCTTGGGCTTTCTGGCGTTTTTCGCCGCGGTGGGCTGGGCGCGCGACCTGGACTCCCGCGCCGGCGCGACGATCCTGGTGATCGGGGTCTTCCTGGGTTCCGCGGTCTGGTGGCTCGGCCTTGCCGCGGCGACGGCGCTGCTCAGCAGCCGCATGGGAGATCGGCAACGAATCTGGATTCAACGCCTGTCCGGCATGGTTATCTGCGGCTTCGGTATCTTCGCCCTCTTGTCGGTCTTGGTATAGGCGCAGTTTATGAGCGAGCGCAGGCCTTTAAGTAACGGGCGACGGCGCCTTCCATGCCGTAGATCAAGGCATCCGCCGTCAGGCAGTGACCGATTGAAACTTCCTCAAGATTGGGCAAGGCGGCAACCAGTGGCGGAAGGTTCTTGAGTGTCAGATCATGCCCGGCGTTCAGGCCGATTCCTTCGGTTTCCGCCGCCCGGCCGGTGGCGACGACACAGTCGAGTTCTCGGCGCTGAACGTCCGGCTCCAAGGCGCCGCCATAGGGGCCCGTATAGATCTCGATACGGTCCGCGCCGACCTCGCGGGCCAGGGTCGCCGAGCTAGGCTCCGGGTCGACAAAGACAGAAACGCGCATGCCGTTATCTCTAAGGCGAGCGATGATGTCGGTGAGGAAGTCCCGGTGATGGCCGATATCCCACCCATGATCAGAGGTTGCCTGGCGGATGTCGTCGGGAACCAGGGTAACCTGGTTGGGGTGAACGCGTTCGACCAGCTCGATGAAGCGGGCGTCCGGGTTTCCTTCGATGTTGTATTCCCGGTCAGGAAACTCAGCCGCGATCATTTCTGCGACCTCAGTCACATCCGATGGCCGAATATGACGCTCATCCGGTCGAGGATGTACGGTGATCCCCGCTGCGCCCGCTGAAAGCGCAATTCGCGAGAGATCGACGACCGATGGCCACGGCAGGTTCCGCCGGTTCCGCAACTCGGCGATCGCATTGACATTTGCAGACAGGTTGACTGGCATCGAATGTCCCATCCTCGAGTCTTCCATTGACATCGAAACCCATGAGGCGGGCTTCGATCGTCATATGATTCCGCATCCAGCGGCCTAAAAGAAAGCTTTTAGTCCGGTTTTCATACGTCGCGCCCTCTTGCCAAGCGCGGACCCTCGCCGCCGCAATCCTAGAGTCGGGCCGGGCTAGTCGCCGCTGCGCACCCGAGCGACCGCGTCCTGCCAGCCGGCGTAGCGGCGGTCACGTTCATCGGCGGCCATGACCGGATCGAATTGACCGGCCGACTGCCAGGTGCGGGAGATGTCATCCAGGCTGCTCATCAGGCCGACACCCAAGCCGGCCAGGGCGGCCGCGCCGAGCGCCGTGGTCTCGGCCACCACCGGGCGTTCCACCGTGCAGCCATTGAGGTCGGCGAGGCGCTGCATGAGCCAGTCGTTGGCGACCATGCCGCCGTCGACACGCAGCGTGTTGGGCGGCTGGGCGCCGTCGGCGGTCATGGCCTGCAGCAGGTCGCGGGTCTGGTAGCAGACCGCATCGAGCGCGGCGCGGGCGATTTCGGGCGGACCGCTGGCACGGGTGAGGCCGAGAATGGCGCCGCGGGCATGGGCGTCCCAATAGGGCGCGCCGAGCCCGGTGAAGGCGGGGACCAGATAGACCGCCTGATCGGGATCGGCGTCTCGGGCCAGGGATTCGCTCTCCGTCGCCGCGGTGATGATTTTGAGCCCGTCGCGCAGCCATTGGATAGCGGCCCCGGCGGCGAAGATCGAGCCTTCGAGGGCATAGGTCGTTTTGCCTGACAGGCGGTAGGCGATCGTGGTGAGCAGACGATTGGTGGAGGTCACGGCCTCGTCGCCGGTGTTCATCAGGGCAAAACAGCCGGTGCCGTAGGTCGACTTGGTCATGCCGGCGGTGAAGCAGGCCTGCCCGACGGTCGCCGCCTGCTGATCGCCGGCGATTCCGGTGATCGGCAGGGGTACGCCGAACAGCCCGGCGGGCGTGGCGCCGAAGTCCGCATTGCTGTCGCGGACCTCCGGCAAGATCGCCGCGGGAATGTCGAACAGATCCAGCAGCTCCTGGTCCCAGGCCTGACGATGGATATCGAAGATCATGGTCCGCGCGGCATTGGTCGCGTCGGTCGCGTGCACCTGGCCGCCCGTGAGGCGCCACAGCAGGAACGTGTCGATGGTGCCGAAGGCGATCTCGCCGCGCTCGGCCCGCGCTCGGGCTTCGGGAACTTGATCGAGCAGCCAAGCGATCTTGGTGGCCGAGAAATAGGGATCGAGCAGCAAGCCGGTGCGCGCCTGCACCAGTTTCTCATGCCCGTCGCGGCGCAGGCTGTCGCAGAGATCGGCGGTGCGCCGGTCCTGCCAGACGATCGCCCTGTGGAGGGCTTCGCCGCTCTCCCGGTCCCACAGCAGGCTGGTCTCGCGCTGGTTGGCGATGCCGACCGCCGCCACCCGGCCCGCCGCGATGCCGGCCCCGGCGAGCGCGCCCTCGACCACGGAACAGGTATCGCGCCAAATGTCTTCAGGCTCGTGCTCGACCCAACCGGGCTGCGGGAAGTGCTGTGGAAACTCTTTCTGCGCCTGGCCGGCCGGCCGGCCTTCCCGGTCGAAAACCATGGCCCGCGTGCTCGTCGTGCCTTGGTCGATAGCCAGCAGATGGTCCGGCGTGGTCATGTGCGGTCTCTCCCCTCGGCCGGTGGTGCGCGCGCTCGCTGTTCAATACCTCGGCACCACCGGCTTGCGCCGCCTGAGCGGACAACAAACCGCAGACATCGTGAGAGGGGCCGGGCCGAAGATCAAGCGCCTGGCCTATGCGAAGAAAGTTCTGCGTTTTGATATAGATCAAAGTGGCAGTGCCCACGCGCTCTTATGTTGGGTTTGTCAGATCCGTACCCCGATCTCGACCTCAGAGGCATCACTTCCTGCCCCCGGCGCGGTCCTCCCGATTTCGCCGGGGGCCCTGTTTTTGCGCTCCCTCGGGTCGCGGCTCAGAAATCTTCGTCGGCCAAGGCCAGAGTGCTGTCGGCGCCGGTCATCACCACGGCGGCCTCGGCGGCGGCCTGGGGCAGCAGGTTCTCGGCGTAGAACCGGGCCGTCTTTATCTTGGCCGCGAGAAATCGAGGATCGTCATTTCCGGTATCGAGCCGCGCCCGGGCGGCCAGCGCCCCGCGGCCGAGCAGCCAGCCGCCCGCCACCGTGCCGAAGAGATTGAGGTAGGGGGTCGCGACCGCCGCCGCCCTGGACGGATCGCCCGTGAGCGCCTCAGACAGCCAATCGGTGGCGGCGTCGAGCACGAAGCGGGCCTCGCCGAGGGCGCTTCCGACCGCCTTGAGATCGGGTTCGGTCGAGCGCTGCAGGACCTCGTCGGTCGCGGTGATGTCGGCGATCAGCTCGCGCGCCGCAGCTCCGCCGTCCCGCGCCAGCTTGCGGGTCGCCAGATCGAGCGCCTGTATGCCGTTGGTGCCCTCGTAGATCGGATTGATGCGCGAATCCCGAAAATGTTGGGCGGCGCCGGTTGCTTCGATGAAACCCATGCCGCCGTGCACTTGAACGCCGAGGGACGCGACCTCGACGCCGCGATCCGTACACCAGGCCTTGGCAACCGGGGTTATCAGCTCCAGCCGGGCCTGGGACTGGCCCCGCGCAGTCTCGTCCGGCGCCGACTTGGCGCGGTCGAGCTGGCCGGCGGAATAGTAGATGAGCCCGCGCATGGCCTCGGTCAGCGCCTTCATGGTCGCGAGATTGCGGCGCACGTCGGGATGACGAATGATCGCGGCGGGTCCGCTCTCGGGGTCGTCCAGCGCCCGGCTTTGAACCCGCTCGCGGGCATAGGCGAGCGCCCGCTGATAGGCCCGTTCGGCGATGCCCAGGCCCTGGGTGCCGACGGCGAGGCGGGCATTGTTCATCATGGTGAACATGCCGGCGAGGCCTCGGTTCTCCTCGCCGAGCAGGAAGCCGAGCGCACCCCCGTCGTCGCCGTAGGACATGACGCAGGTCGGCGAGGCATGGATGCCCAGCTTGCTTTCGATGGAGACGCAGCGCAGGTCGTTGCGCCGACCGGGATTGCCGTTTTCGTCGGGCAGGACCTTGGGCACGATGAAGAGCGACAGGCACTTGGTCCCGTGCGGGCCCTCGGGCGAGCGGGCGAGCACCATGTGTACGATGTTTTGCGCCAGCTCGTGTTCGCCGTAGTTGATGAATATCTTCTGGCCGGTGATGAGGTTCGCCCCGCCGACATTCGCATCGTCGCGCCGTGAGCTGGTTGTAATGGCGCCCAGGTAGTACCCGGCCTGTGGTTCCGTCAGGTTCATGGTGCCGGACCAGGTGCCGGAGATCAGCTTGCCGAGATAGGTATCCTTCTGCT
>JAUVQB010000353.1 GCA_030598385.1 Alphaproteobacteria bacterium
CCCAGTGCGGCGCTTAGGTCTGTTGCATTTCCGCTTCGAAGGAGGTGCGCTCCGTGGGCGCCGATGAGAACCGCAGCAAGAGGTACCCCCCGACGGCCGACAAGAGAGACCCGAGCAACACGCCCAAACGTACGCCGGTCGCGTGCTCCAGGTCGTCGTATGCCAAGGTGCCGATGAAGAGGCTCATGGTGAAGCCGATCCCGGTCAGGAAGGAGAGGCCATAGATCTGCAGCCAGGATATGCCTTGCGGTAGCTTCGCCAGCCCCAAGCGCACCGCCCCGTAGGACAAGCCGAAGACGCCGATTTGCTTGCCGATGAAAAGCCCCGCCGCGATGCCGAGCGGCACCGGCGCCAACAAGGATGCAAACGTCAGGCCCTCCAGGGAAACGCCGGCGTTGGCGAACGCGAAGAACGGCAGGATGGCGAAGGCGACCCAGGGGTGGAGCGCGTGCTCCAAATGCTCCAAGGGGGACTCGCCGTCCTCGGTCTTGGCCCTCAGCGGTATGAAAAAGGCCACCGCGACGCCCGCCAGGGTCGCGTGCACGCCGGACTTCAAGACGCAGACCCAAACCGCCAGCCCCACCAGGAGGTAGGGCCCCAGGCGCATGACCCCGAAGATATTGAAGCACGCCAGGATGACGATGCCGACGGCCGCCAGGCCGAGCGAGGTCAACGACATGTCGGCGGTGTAGAACACGGCGATAATCACAATGGCGCCCAGGTCGTCCATGATGGCCAGGGCCAAGAGGAAGATCTTCAAAGCCGCCGGCACGCGAGACCCCAACAAAGCGAGCACGCCCAGGGCGAAGGCGATGTCCGTGGCCGCCGGAATGGCCCAGCCGCGCAAGGTCTGCGGGTCGCCGAGGTTGATCAGGACAAAGATCAGGGCGGGCGCCGCCATGCCGCCGATCGCCGCGAAGCCGGGCAGGGAGGCCTGCGACCAGGACGACAGTTCACCCTGCAGGACCTCGCGCTTGATCTCGAGCCCGACGAGGAAGAAGAAGATCGCCATCAGGCCGTCGTTGACCCAAAGCAGCAGCGGCTTTGCCAGGACCAAGGCACCGACCTGGACGACCACCGGAACATCGAGGAAGACTCGATAGAAGGGCGCCAGGAAGGTGTTGGCCATCACCAAGGCCAAGACCGCCGACAACACCAAGACGATCCCGGCGGCCGCTTCCAACCTGAGAAACTCCCTTATGGTCGCGATCGGCATGGGATCATGGTCTCCGTTTCGATGCTCCGAGGTCCTAGAATCGGAACAGGGTCAGGCTCGGCGCGCCATTGTACTCCGAGCGCCCGAGCGTGGTGCTGCGGTCGAAGTCCGCCCGGTCGTAGACTTCGCTCCGGGCGTTGCCGAACTCCTCGCGGCTGATGCGCCCGTCGCCGTCGGTATCGATCGAACCCCGCGCCCAGTCGATGGTCTCGAACTCCTCCGGGCTGACCTGGCCGTCTCCGTCCCCGTCGCCCAGAATGATGATCAGCGGCGCCTCGTTCCCGTCGATCACCCCGTCCTGATTGTAGTCGAAGGTTTCGAAGGCTTCGTCCAGCTCTTCCGCGCTGCCTTGTCCGTCGCCGTCCTTGTCGATGCCGTCGAACAGCCGGGAGCTGAACTGGCCCCATTCCTCGGCGTTTATGACGCCGTCGTTGTTCGCATCGACCGCATCGAACACCATCTCGCCGGCCTCTTGGGCCAGCGTCGCCGGCGTCACGGACACCGCGGCACTGCCGATCAGCAGGGCCAAGAGCGCGCACAGACCTGCAGTGAGTGTTGCTCGCATCGACAGCTCCCCCAGTGCCGGCGTCCGCGTCTCGAATTGGCCGCCGGAGATTGGCACAAAGACGAGAAGGGCGAAAGGCGTGAGCCCGGCCGGCCCGCACGATTGACCGCAGGGGGCTGATCGGTGATGATCGGACTGCGCCAGGGGCGGTTATTCGACGTTCCGGGTCGACCCCTGTCGGCGCAGGCAGAAGTCCAAATTTCCGGTTCGGTTCGCAGGGTATTCTAATTTCACTCGAGGGAGCGATGAGACGCAGTTTTTGTGTATTGTCATTCGTGATGGCGATGTTGGTGGCTCCGTCGGCGGCGCCGCTGGCGCAGGACGTATATGCCTATCCGAACCAGGGGCAGAGCCAGGAGCAGCAGGATAAGGACCAGTTCGAATGTTTTAACTGGTCCAAGCAGCAGTCCGGCTTCGATCCGATGGCGGTGCCGACGGCAAGCGCGCCGCCGCCGCAAGACCAGTCCACCGGTCCGGGGTTGCTGGGAGGCGCTGCGGTCGGCGCCGGCGCCGGTGCCATAGGCGGCGCCATAGGCGGCAATACCGGCAAGGGCGCGGCGATCGGCGCGGCTGCGGGCGGGCTCCTCGGCGGCCTAAGGAGCAATCGGCAGAAAAACAACAACCAGCAGGCGCGCCAGGATTGGGAGCGCCAGCAGGCCGCGCAATACCAACAGGCGCGAAACAACTACAACCGCGCTTACACGGCTTGCATGACGGCTCGCGGCTACACGATCAGCTGAGTACTGGGGATGAAATGATGAGGTTTCTTGCAGCTTGTCTTGGCGTCGTCGCGG
>JAUVQB010000314.1 GCA_030598385.1 Alphaproteobacteria bacterium
GATGCCGCCCAGGAAGCTGTAGGCCAGGCCCGAGAGCCCGAGCTCGCCCTTGGGATCGAGGAATAGGTTTTTGTCGCCGGCCTTGTCCCAGACCGAGACGTGGGCGTGGCAGCCGTTGCCGGTCAGGTTCGCGAAGGGTTTCGGCATGAAGGTCGCGCGCATCTCGTTCTGCTCGGCGATCGACTTGACCATGAACTTGAAGAAGACGTGGCGGTCGGCCGTCTTCAGGCAGTCGTCGTAGTCCCAGTTCATCTCGAACTGGCCGTTGGCGTCCTCGTGGTCGTTCTGGTAGGGGTTCCAGCCCAGGTCCCACATGCAGTCGCAGATCTCGCTGATGACGTCGTAGCGGCGCATCAGAGCCGATTGGTCGTAACAGGGCTTTTCCTGGGTATCGCGCTCGTCCGAGATCGCCGTGCCGTCCGCGTTGGTCAGGAAGTATTCGCACTCCACGCCGACCTTGGGGCGGAATCCGGCCTTGTTGGCCCGGGCGATTTGGCGCTTGAGGGCGACCCGTGGCGACTCCTCGACCTCCTTGCCGTCCATCCAGAGGTCGCCCGCGAGCCATCCGACTTCGGGCTTCCAGGGCAGTTGGATCAGGCTAGAAGGATCGGGAACCGAGAACATGTCCGGGTGCGCCGGGGTCATGTCGAGCCAGGCGGCGAAGCCGGCGAAACCGGCGCCGTCTTTCTGCATGCCGCCGATAGCGCGCGCCGGCACGAGCTTGGCGCGCAGGACCCCGAAGAGGTCGACGAAGGAGATCAGAAAATAGCGGATCTTGCGATCCTTTGCCATTTTGGAAAGGTCGTTCGCGGCGGCGCGCGACCGCCCGCTGCGTTGCTGTGCCATATGAAGCCCCCCTGTTAGGCCTAAAAGACAGGTCTCGTGTCCATGCTCAGAGCACGCTCATAAGTCGCGCCGCCCGGCGGCCCGATGACGTTCGAAACCGCGTAGGAAGCGCGCGCCATGAATAGCACGAGCGACCCTCCGGGCGCACTCGCGAAATCGCCGCCGCGTAGCTTTCTGCGGCCCTCTTGTCCACGAGCCCGCCGCTCACCGGCCCGGGACCCAGTGGGTGCCCGCCAAGGGGACGCCCGCCATGGCCGCGGCCTCTATGGTGAGGGCCGCCAGGTCTTCCGGCTCCAGATTGTGGACATGGGACTTGCCGCAAGCCCGGGCGAGGGTCTGCAGCTCGAGCACCATGGTCGAGAGATAGTTCCGCACCAGGCGCGCGCCGTGGTCCGGCGGCAGCCGCTGTTCCAGCTCCGGGTCCTGGGTGGTGATGCCGACCGGGCAGCGCCCGGTGTGGCAGTGGTGGCAACAGCCGGGCTCGGTGCCGAGCGCCCGGTAGTCCTCCTCGAACACCGGCTTGTTGCAGCCGAGCGCCACCATGGCGGCGGAGCCGATGGCGACCGCGTCCGCGCCCAGGGCCAAGGCCTTGGCCACGTCGGCGCCGCTGCGGATTCCGCCCGAGACGATCAACTGCACCTCGCGATGCATGTCGAGCCCCTGTAGCGCCTCGACGGCCTGGCGCACGGCCGGCAGGGTCGGGATGCCGACGTGCTCGATGAAGACGTCCTGGGTGGCCGCCGTGCCGCCCTGCATGCCGTCGAGGACGATCACGTCGGCCCCGGCCTTGACCGCAAGCTGCACGTCGTAGGTCACCCGCGTCGCGCCGATCTTGATGTAGATCGGCACCCGCCAGCCGGTGATCTCGCGCAGCTCGTGGATCTTGATCTCCAGATCGTCGGGCCCGGTCCAGTCGGGATGGCGGCAGGCGCTGCGCTGGTCGATGCCCTCGGGCAGGGTGCGCATGCCGGCCACCCGCTCGGTGATCTTCTGGCCCAGCAGCATGCCGCCGCCGCCGGGCTTGGCGCCCTGGCCGATGACCACCTCGATGGCGTCGGCCTTGCGCAGGTCGTCCGGGTTCATGCCATAGCGCGAGGGCAGCAACTGATAGACCAGGGTCTCGGAGGACTCCCGCTCCTCCGGCGTCATCCCGCCGTCGCCGGTCGTCGTGGTCGTGCCCATGGCCGTCGCGGCGCGCCCGAGCGCCTCCTTGGCATTGGCGCCCAGCGCACCGAAGCTCATGCCGGCGATGGTGATGGGAATCTTGAGCTCGATCGGGTTCTTGGCAAAACGGCTGCCCAGGACGACCTTGGTCTCGCATTTTTCGCGGTAGCCTTCGAGCGGATAACGCGAGGTCGAGGCGCCGAGGAACACCAGATCGTCGAACGTCGGCAGCGCCCGCTTGGCGCCGAAGCCGCGGATCTCGTAAAGGCCCTGGTCGGCGGCACGCTGGATCTCGGCGATCACGTGCGGCGGTAAGCTGGACGAAGTTCTGAGGGTGCGGGGGTCTACGGTCATGGCTTTGGGTCTCGTCTGACGGCTCAGTACTGGTCCGCGTGGTCGATGTTGAAGTTGTAGAGCTTGCGGGCCGAGCCGAAGCGCCGGAACTCCGACGGATCCGCATCGATGCCGGCCTCGGCCAGCAGGCCCGCCAGCACCTCCCGGTGTTCGGGTCGCATGTCCTTCTCAATGCAGTCGGCGCCCAGGCTCTCCACCTTGCCGCGGACGAAGAGGATCGCCTCGTAGATCGAATCGCCCAGGTCGCGCCCGGCGTCGCCGCAGACCACGAGGTGGCCCTTCTGGGCCATGAAGGCGCTCATGTGCCCGACCGAGCCCTTCACCACGATGTCGATCCCCTTCATGGAGATGCCGCACCGCGAGGAGGTATCGCCCTCGACCACCAGGAGGCCGCCGTGGCCGGTGGCGCCGGCCATCTGGGAGGCGTTGCCGGTCACCCGCACGGCCCCGGACATCATGTTCTCGGCCAGGCCGGGGCCGGCGTGGCCCTCGACCTTGATCTCGGCATTCTGGTTCATGCCGCCGCAGTAGAAGCCGACATGGCCCTCGATGGTGAGCCTGATGGGCGCGGTGAGGCCGACCGCGACGGCGTGCGCGCCCTGGGGGTTGGCGATCCGCC
>JAUVQB010000283.1 GCA_030598385.1 Alphaproteobacteria bacterium
CCCTCCACGTCAGGAAGCACGCGCACCAACTCGTTATCGCTCTGTGCCATGAATTCCGGCAGTGCACCGAGGCCGGCGCCGCTCTGGATCGCGCGCATGATGGCGTAGACGTTATTGATGGTGAGCGCGGGCGAGCGCAGGTCGTTCGACTTCCGGCCGATTCGCAACAGCCAGTTCACGTCGGGCACCGGCGGAGAAGTGTCGTGGCCGTAGACGATGACGCGGTGATCGTCCAACTCCTCGGGCGTGGACGGCATGCCGTGGCGCTTGATGTAGCCTCCCGAGGCGAAGATGTGGATATGAACGGTGAACAGGTGGCGTTGGATCAGCTCGGCCTGGGTCGGCGGTGTCAGGCGGATGGCCACGTCGGCCTCCCGCACGGTGAGGTCCAGCGAGCGGTCTGAGAGGATGAGATGGACCTCGATCTCCGGATAGGTATCGAGGAACTCTTTCAGACGGGGCGCCAGCCAAGTCGAGCCGAAGGCCACGGTGGTGTTGATCCTTAGCTCGCCGCGCGGCCGTTCCTTGCTTTCGGTGAGCATGGCTTCGGTCATGGCGAGCTTGCCGAACACCTCGTGCGCCGTGCGATAAAGCACGTCGCCCTGTTCGGTCAGGACAAGCCCGCGCGCATGCCGGTGGAACAGCGGCACCTTCAGGCTGCCTTCCAACGCGCTGATCTGGCGGCTGACGGCCGACTGGCTCAGATTCAGCTTCTCGCCGGCATGGGTGAAGCTGCCGGCTTCCGCGACGGCGTGAAAGATCCGCAGCTTGTCCCAATCCATGGTTTGCGCTCCCATCGGCCCCCGCGCGGCGCCGCAGGGCCGTGGCCACTGCCGACACCAAGCCAAGGATACCCAAGCCAATGCATGAAAACAGGTGGATAGGCAAGCGTGGCGTCGAGAAGCGCGCCGCCTCTTTCGCGGCTTACTGGGCGGCTTGCGCCGCCTCGGACTCGACCTCGGCCAGGTATTTCTCCGCCTCCAGCGCCGCTATGCAGCCCATGCCCGCGGCCGTCACGGCCTGACGATAGACCTTGTCGCGGACATCGCCCGCGGCGTAGACGCCGGGAACCTCGGTCGCGGTCGAATCGGGCCGCGTGAGGATGTAGTTCTCTGAGTCCATCGCCAGCTTGCCGCGGAACAGCCGGGTCGCCGGGTCGTGGCCTATGGCGATGAACAGGCCGTCCACGCTCTTGTCGTGGAGTTCGCCGCTCTTCACGTTGCGCAGCCGCACGCCGGTGACGCCCAGCGGTTCGTCCACGCCCAATACATCATCCAACACATGATCCCAGAGCACCTCGATCTTGGCGTTCTGGAATAGCCGGCCCTGCAAGATCTTCTCCGCGCGCAAAGCGTCGCGGCGGTGGATCAGCGTGACCTTGCTGGCGAAGTTGGTGAGGAAGATGGCTTCCTCGACCGCCGTGTTGCCGCCGCCGACGACGGCGACTTCCTTGCCGCGATAAAAAAAGCCGTCGCAGGTGGCGCAGGCGGACACGCCGAAGCCGCGGAATTTCGTTTCGCCGGGCAGTCCGAGCCAGCGCGCCTGGGCGCCGGTGGCGATGATCAGGGTATCGCCCGTATAGACGGCGCCGGAATCCCCGATGCAGCGGAACGGCCGCTCATCGAGATCGACCTCGACGATCAGATCGGTGATCAACTGGGTGCCGACGTGGTCGGCCTGGCCCTTCATCTGTTCCATCAGCCACGGGCCCTGAATGACCTCGGCGAAGCCGGGATAGTTCTCGACGTCCGTGGTGATCGACAACTGGCCGCCCTCTTCCATGCCGGAAATCAGCATGGGCTCGAGATTGGCGCGGGCGGCGTAGATGGCGGCCGTGTAGCCGGCCGGGCCCGAGCCGAGGATCAGGACTTTGCTGTGGTGATTTTGAGGCATCGCGATGGGGCTTTCGCAGACAAGGGGCGGCAACCTGGGCGTCCACTCCTAGATACGGCGCGGGGGCCTCACCTTCAAGCTCCGCGAAGGTCGATTGCCAGGCATTCATGCGTCGAGATGGCCGGCCTTCCGACAGCTCCCGCGCATGCACTTGGCGGCGCACGGGTGGCTGGGTAATATCATTACCCAAATGGCCATCGGAACGTCACGAACCTAACCGACCAGGGCTCGCCATGCGCCGCGTCAAGCTGGACAAGATCGACCTCAAGATCCTGCGCGATCTGCAGGACGAAGGGCGAATGACCAATGTGACCTTGGCGCAGCGCGCCGGCATATCGGCCCCCCCCTGTTTACGGCGGGTGCGCGCGCTCGAGGAGGCCGGCTTCATCCGGGGCTACCATGCCGACCTGGACGGCGAGCGCATCGGCTTCGAAGTCACCTTCTTCGCCTTGGTCGGCCTGGATAGTCAGTCGGAAGGCGTGCTGAGCGCGTTCGAAAACGACATGGCGGCATGGCCCGAGGTGCGGGAGTGCCACATGGCCCGCGGGCCGCACGACTTCGTGCTCAGGATCGTGGCGCGCAACACCGCCCACGAAAACGAGCTGACCACGCGGCTGACCGCGGCGCCACACGTGGCGACCGTACAGACGATCCAGGTGATCAGGACTTCCAAACGCCGCCCCGGCGTGCCGGTCGACCCCGATGAGGCCGCGCCGAAGAGTTAAGCCAATTTCGCTTCGCTAGATTTCGGACCTGCTGCGCGCTCGCTCAGGCGAATTTGACCTTGAGGACCTCGTACATCTTGTCGCCCTTCGGTGTCATGACATCCACCGAATCGCCGATGCTCTTGCCGATCAAGGCGCGCGCCAAGGGCGAGTTGATCGCCAAGCGCCCGGCCTTGACGTCGGCCTCGGCCTCACCGACGAGCTGGTAGGTCAGCTTCTCCTCGGTGTCCTCGTCGATGATGGTCACCGTGGCGCCGAACATCACGGTCTTACCGGACAGCGTCGCCACATCGATAACCTCCGACCGGGCGATCTTGTCTTCCAGCTCGGCAAGCCGGCCCTCGATAAAGCTCTGCTTTTCGCGGGCGGCGTGATATTCGGCGTTCTCCGATAGATCGCCATGCTCGCGGGCCTGGGCAATCGCGCGGATCACCTCGGGGCGGGCCACGGACTTGAGCTGTTTCAGTTCCTCTTCCATATGGGAGAGGCCCTGCTTGGTGATGGGCATTCTCTCGGTCA
>JAUVQB010000306.1 GCA_030598385.1 Alphaproteobacteria bacterium
CCGGGCGATATCATGGTCCTGGTGCGCCGGCGCAACGCCTTCGTCGACGACCTGGTCCGCGCCCTAAAGCAGCGGGACGTCCCGGTCTCCGGCGTCGACCGCATGGTCCTGACCGACCAGATGGCGGTCATGGACCTGGTGGCTCTGGGCCGGGCCTTGCTGTTGCCGGAAGACGATTTGAACCTGGCGACGGTGCTGAAGGGGCCGTTGATCGGGCTGAGCGAAGATCAGCTCTTTACGCTCGCCCACGGGCGCCCGGGCAGACTTTGGGGCGCGCTGGCCGCGCGCGCGGGCGAAGGCGGCACCTACGGCGCGGCTTACGGCGAGCTGCACGAGCTGCGCGGGCTTGCCGACTACCTGCGCCCCTTCGAGCTGTTCGCCGAGGTGTTGGGGCCGCGTGGCGGACGCCGCCGCCTGGCGGCCCGTCTGGGCCCCGATGCCATCGACCCGATCGAGGAATTCCTGTCGTTGGCGATCCTCTACGAGCGGGAATCCGTGCCCTCCTTGGAAGGCTTCCTGCATTGGCTGGAGATGGGCGCCCAGGTGGTCAAGCGCGACCTGGAGCAGGGCGCCGGCGCGGTGCGCGTGATGACGGTCCACGGCGCCAAGGGGCTGCAGGCGCCCGTGGTCTTCCTGCCCGACACGCTGCAGACCCCGCGGGGCGGCTCGGAGCTCTATTGGCTGGGCGCCGGGGCGGGCGAAGCGGGCGGTGAGAACACCCCCTTCGCTCCCTTCGCGATCTGGCCGATCCGCAAGGACTATGACGGCGATCTGGCCGCCACCGCTCGCGCCGACTATGCCGCGTCCCGGAGCGACGAGTACCGGCGCCTGCTCTACGTCGCCATGACCCGGGCCGAGGACCGGCTCTACGTCTGCGGCTGGAACACCCTGCGGGCCGCGCCGGAGGACTGCTGGTACCGCTTGATCGAGCGAGCGCTCGGGAAGATCGCCGATCCGGTGAGCTTCGACTTCCGCGGAGAGATCGCCGGCGGCTGGTCCGGGCCCGGCCTGCGCTTGGCCTCGCCGCAGCTTCACGAACTAAAAGAGGCCGCCGCCGAGGCCCGCCCGACTGCGGTGGCGCCCCTGCCCGGTTGGGCCGGCGCCGCGCCGTCGGCCGAACCGGCGGCGCCCCGGCCTCTGGCGCCGTCGCGGCCGTCCGAGCCGGAGCCGGGCCTCATCTCGCCGCTGGGCCAGGATCAGGGCCAGAGGTTCCGCCGCGGGCTGATAACCCACAGGCTGCTGCAGAGCCTGCCCGATCTGCCGCCGGAGGCGCGCGCCGCAGCCGGCCGGCGCTTCCTCGCGCGGCCGGTCCAGGGCCTCTCGGCGGCCCAACAGCGCGACATTCTGGGCGAGGCCCTGGCGGTCATGAGCGAACCGGAATTCGCGCCCCTCTTCGCGTCCGGCAGCCGGGCCGAGGTCCCGGTGGCGGGCGTCGTCGAGGGCGCCAAAGGCAGGGTGGCGATCTCCGGCCAGGTCGACCGGCTGGCGGTCGCGGGCGATCGGGTGCTGATCGTCGACTACAAGACCAACCGCCCGCCGCCGCAGCGCGAAGCCGACGTGCCGGCCGTCTATTTGAGGCAGATGGCGGCCTACCGCGCGCTTCTGGCGGATATCTACCCCCGGCACCGCATCGACTGCTTCCTGCTGTGGACCGACGGCCCGCGTTTGATGCACATCAGCCCTGCACGGCTCGCGGCTCATGCGCCTTGACGTTCCGGGTACCGGCTCCCTACATTCCGTAAACGATTGCCGGTCTGCTGAACATGGAACCGGCAAGAAATATGAAGCCAAACAGGGAAACGATATGACACCGACTCACATTACCGACGACAGTTTCGATACGGATGTCCTCGGCGCCAACGTGCCCGTGTTGGTGGATTTCTGGGCCGAGTGGTGTGGGCCGTGCAAGATGATCGCGCCGGCGCTGGAAGAGATCGCCCAGGAGCTGGGCGGCCGTTTGACGGTCGCCAAGATCAATATCGACGAGAACCCGCTGACGCCGCAGAAATACGGCGTGCGCGGCATCCCGACCCTGATGGTCTTCAAGGGCGGCGAGGTGACCGCCACCAAGGTCGGCGCCCTGCCCAAGAGCCAGTTGGCCGACTGGGTCGAGTCCGTGATCTGAGGACAATTTCTTCCGAAATTTCAGAAAGTTAGGTGTTGTCCGCCAGGACGTGGCCCGACAGGTAGAGCGATCCGCAGATGAGGACCCGGCCCGGCCCGGTCGCACTCTCGAGGATTGCCCCGAGGGCCGTCTCCACGCTCTCGGCCGTCTCGGCGGCGAATCCGGCCGCCCCGGCCTCGGCCGCCGCTTCCTCGGCGCTGAGCGAGGCCTCGACGCCGGGAATGGCAACGGCGTGGAGCGAAGCCGCCCGCGCGCCCAAAGGGCGCAAGAAGTCCCGCACCGACTTGGTGTTGAGCATACCGTAGATCAGATAGAGCGGCCGGTCGCGCCACTGTTCGGCCATCGCCGCCAAGGCGTGACCCGCCGCTTCATTATGGCCGCCGTCGAGCCAGAGCTCCCATCCGTGGCCGCCGCCCCCGCCGCCCCCGCCGTCCCTGTCGTCCCCGTCGACCCCGCCGTCCCCGCCGTTCCTGTCGACCCCGGCCGCCAGATCGGCGAGCGGTCCCCGCACCAGTTGCTGCAGCCGGCCGGGCCAGCGGGCCTCCAGCAGGCCGCGACGGATGGCCCCCTCGTCCGGCCCGAGGGCGCCGAGCCGGCGGGCGGAGGCGACCGCGATGGCGGCGTTTTCCAGTTGATGACCGCCCAATAGCCGCGGCCTGGGCAATGTCAAGGCGCCGCCGTCGTCCCGGTATTGGAGGCCCTCGTCCCGCTCCTCGAACGACCAGCTGTCGCCGAAGGCGTAGATTGGGGACCCGACGCTCTTCGCGCGGGCGCGAATGATCTCGAGAGCGATGGGTGGCTGCGGGCCCACTACAACGGGTACGCCTGGTTTCAGGATGCCGGCCTTTTCGGCGGCGATGCCGGCCAGGTCGTCGCCGAGATAGTGGACATGGTCGATCGAGAC
>JAUVQB010000443.1 GCA_030598385.1 Alphaproteobacteria bacterium
AATTGCCCGAGGCCCACGTGCGTCATCCGTGGAACGCGAATTCCGAGGTGTACTTGAAGCGGCTCTCGCATATCACCGGTCTCGGCCGCGTGGCGCTATCGATTGCGCGGGTGCCGCCAGGACGGGAGAGCTTTGTTTATCATTGCCACGAGCGTGACGAGGAGTTCGTGTTCATCCTGTCCGGTCGCGGCAAGGCGGAGATCGGCGAGCACGCGTTCGATGTCGGACCGGGCGACTTCATGGGATTTCCGGCTCCCGGCGGGCCGGCCCATCATTTGCTCAACCCGTTCGATGAGGACTTGGTCTACTTGATGGGCGGGGAAAGCTCCGGCTTTGATATTGGCCATTTCCCGAAGCTCGGACGGCACATCATTTTCACCACCACAGGCATACAGGGCGTCGACGATCAGGCGCTCGCCCAGATGACCTTCGCCGATTGGCTGGCGGACGATGATGGCGGCGGC
Organism: Alphaproteobacteria bacterium; assembly: GCA_030598385.1. GTDB lineage: Bacteria > Pseudomonadota > Alphaproteobacteria > Kiloniellales > JAKSDN01 > CALJXB01. Next base: position 465 of record JAUVQB010000443.1, read on the forward strand.
TAGGGCGCGACTGCGGCCCGGCGCATCGCGCTCAAGCAGCGAGCGCTTGTCGCGAGCGGTTGCGCAAACAATGAAGTGGTGTGGACTATTTGATGCCTTGGGCGGTGGCGACGTAGGCTTCGGTGAGGCGTTCGGGCGCCTTGATGAGGCGGTCCTTCCAGGCGCCGAGTCTGAGCCCGGTTTGAATGAGCCCGCGCATCATGCCGACGTGCTCGGTGAGGCCCACGGCCTGGCCGCCGATCAAGCGGTCGCCGTCGAACTCGAGGCGCAGATAGCGCCAGCCCGCTTCGTCGAGCAGCTGGCCGCGATCGCCACCCTCGATGCCCATCCACGAGCCGAACGAGGAGGAAACCAGCCCGATGGTGTCGAGCACGTTCATGTTGAGGCTGCCGCGGTGCGGCGTCGGATTGCCGGCCATGTTGAGGGCGGCGATGTGGCCGTGCTCGACCGCCACCGGTTGAATGGCGAGGACGTCGAACTGGCCGCTCGAGAGGTCGCGGGCCTCGGCCACGTCGCCGGCGGCGTAGATGTCGGGGGCGCTCGCGCGCAGGTGATCGTCGACGCTGACGCCGGCCCCGAGCTCGAGGCCGCTGGCCTGCAGAAAGCCGATGTTGGGGCGCACGCCGGCGGCGATCACCACCAGCTTGGCGGCCATGGTCTCGCCGTTGTCGAGGGTCACCTTGAGGGTCTCGTCGACGGGCGCCGGTGGGGCCGCGGGCTCGGGCTGGCGACGCCCCAAGAGGCGGGCGAAAAAGCCCGGCTCGGGCTGCGGCGCGGCCGGTTTTGCCGCTTCAGGCTTGGCGATGGCCTTGACCGTGGTGCCGGTCAGAACCCGCACGCCCTTATCCTCGCACCAGCGCTTCAACATGGTGCCGGCGGCCTCGTCGAGCATGCGTGGCACCATGCGGTCGCCCATCTCGACGACCGTCAGCTGCACGCCCTTGGCCACCAGCGCCTGCAAAATGATCGAGCCGATGAAACCGGCGCCGACCAGCACCACGGACGCGCCCGGCTCGGCCCGCTTGGCAATCTCGCGGGCATCGGCGAGCGTCCAGCAGGTCTGCACACCGGCCAGATCCAGCCCCTCGATGGGCGGGCGAATTGGGCTCGCGCCGGTGGCGATCAAGAGCCGGTCGAAGGCCAATTCGTCGCCGCCGTCGAGCTTTAAAATCTTGGCGCCGGCATCGAGGCTGCCGACCCGGGCCTGGCGCAGATCGATGCCGAGGTCGTCGTAATGCCCGGCGGCGGCGCGCAGATAGGTCCCCGTCTCGGCGATGTCGCCCTCCAGATAATAGGGGATCGCCATGCGCGAATAGGGCGGGGCGGCCTCGTCGCCGAGCAGCGTGATGCGATCGCCACCGCGGTGCTTGCGGATGGTCTCGGCCGCGGTTACGCCAGCCGGACCGGCGCCAATGATGACGTGGTGCATGCGCCGCTCTCCTCGAAGCAACTGGTGGAGGTG
>JAUVQB010000136.1 GCA_030598385.1 Alphaproteobacteria bacterium
CCCCGGCGCCCACATGGAGATGGACTGCCGCGGCAACCTCATGCGCATCGACGCCGAGTTCCGGGCGGCGCACGACGGGCTTCATATGCGCGTCGGCTGCGAGCCGGAGATGCTCTGGCTCAAGCCGGGCGACGACAACGAGCCCTACAAGGGCACGACCAAGCCTTACGCCTATCATATCGATCAATTCGAGCAGCTGTCCGATGTCTGGCTGCGCGTCTACGACTACGCGATTGCCATGGGACTCGACGTGATCCAGGGCGACCACGAGGACGCACCGGGCCAGGTCGAGCTCAACTTCACCTACGACACGGTTCTGAACACCTCGGACCGGCTGACCACCTATCGCCAGATTTGCGCCCAGGTGGCGCGGGAGTTCGACCTGATCGCGGTCTTCATGTCGAAACCCTACATGGGCATGCCCGCCAACGGCTGCCATCACAACATCTCGCTTTGGCGCGGCGGGTCGCCTGAGGTCGTCCGGCTGATGAAGGACCCGCTGCCGGGCCTGGACGAGGTTTTCACCTACACCAAGGGCGGCACCAACGAGCAGCGCGACCCCTCCGAACGCTGGCTGCCGGCGGAGGTCGGCCGTCATGCCCTGGGCGGCATGCTGAAGCATTTGAACGCCCTGACGGCGATCGGCTCCTCAACGGTCAATTCCTACCGCCGGCTGAACGATACCGGCATGTGGGCACCGGTCGGCGCGAGCTGGGGCCTGCAGAACCGCTCCTGCGCCATTCGGGTTTCCAGCCCGGACCGCTTCGAGTTCCGGGCCGCCGATTCCATGGTCAACCCCTATCTCCTGCAAGGGGCGCTCTTGAAGGCGATCGACGATGGCCTCAACAACAGGATCGATCCAGGCGAGCCGGAGGAGCGCAATGTCGCCGAGGTGATGGCCTCGGGCGAGAAGATCGACCGGATTCCCAACACCCTGGAGAAGGCCTTGGACGCGCTCGCCGAAAACGAAGTGGTGAAATCGGCGCTGCCGGGCGAGCTCTACACCATCTATGATTGGTACAAGCGCGACGAATGGAACAAGTTCATCTGGCAGGTCTCGAACTGGGACGTGGACACCTACCTGGACTGTCTGCCTTGAATGCAAGGATGGGACCCATGGATTTTGAATTGAGCAAGGCGCAAGCCGATCGGTTCGACAGCGACGGTTTCCTCTTGGTCGACCGGATCGTCGACGATTCCGCGGTGGATCGTGCGGTCGCGCGCTACGAGCCGTTGTTCCGCGGCGAGTTCGAGACCGGCGTGCGGCCGGACGAGGTGAACTGGCAGGAAGGCCGGGATTCGCCCGAGCTCGCCCGCCAGATCTGCTGCGGCTGGAAGGCCGACCGGGTGATCGCGACCGTCGTGTTCCGCGCCGATATCGGACGCGCCTGCGCCCGGTTGGGCGGCTGGCCCGGCGCCCGCGTGCACGTCGACAATGTGCTGTGGAAGCCGCCGGGAACACGACCCTTAGCCTTTCATCAAGATTCGGCCTACCTCGGCTGGATCGACCCGCCTGAAATGATTAGCTGCTGGATCGCCCTCGACGACACCACCGCCGAGGGCGGCACCCTCGAGCACGTGCGCGGCTCCCACCATTGGGCCCGCGATTCCAAACCGGCGAGCCACTTCCACGGGCCGAGCGACTACCGCAGCGCCATGGAAGCGGCCGCCAAGGCGGAGCCGGTGGACCCCGAGGTCGTGCCGGTGGTGGTGCCGCGCGGCGGCGGCGCCTTTCATCACGGCTGGGCCTGGCACGGCTCGGGATTCAACCGCAGCGCCAACCCGCGGCGCTCGCTGGTGGTTCACTGCATCTCGTCGGAAGCGCGTTTTTCCGGCGACGCCTCGAACACCGGGATCGCGCCGATCTATCGCCGTTACCAGCGCCACGGCGACCTCGCCATGGACGAGAACTACTTCCCGATCCTGTGGACCGAGAGCGGTTACCGCACGGCCTTCCTCGACGATTATATGCGCCAAGGCCTCGCGCTCGCCGCCTGAGGCCGCGAAGGGTTACTCGGTTGCGGCCTCGGCCGGGCCCGCGATCCCGGCCATCCCGGACTGCGACGGGACGGTGAGGGCGTTGCCGAGAATCTCCGCGCGCTGACGGCCCGCCCGCATTTCCTTGCGCAAATCGTGCGAATACTCGGTGCAGTCGATCTGGATCGTATGCCGGGGCGAGGCGAGATAGCGCGCCTTCATGGACTCGTAAAACTCGTTCGTCGCCCGCTCCATCTCGGCCTTGGGCGGTAGCGCGTAGGTGCCGGTCAGTAGCTCGGCGATCCAGCGGGACTGCAATTCCGCAATCGGCATGGTGGCGCAGAGCGGCTGAATGAGTCCGATGAAGAAGAGGTTGTTGTGGCGCGGGTGGACCACCCGCTTGAACAACGGCAGCTCGTTGTTGGGCGCCGCGACGAAGGCCGGGTCCAGGAACGGGAAGGTGATGCGATAGCCGGTGGCATAGATAAGCACCTCCGCCGGCACGCTCGAGCCGTCGACGAAGCGGATGCTGTCGCCACAAAGCTGTTCGATGTTGGGCTTCGGGATGACGTCGCCCGAGCCGATGCGAATCAGGATCTCGTTCGAGATCGTCGGGTGGGTGGCGCCGAGGGGATAGTCGGGCTTTGGCAGTCCGTAGTCTTCGGGGCGGCCGATCACCGACTCGAGGCGCCGTTGCCGGAGCCGGCGCTTCAGCCAGGTCGGCACCAGCCAGTAGCTGAAAGGCGGCTCCTCGCTGGGGTGCGGATCGAAAGAGTCCAACGTATCGCTGCCGATGTACTTGGGCACGATGTAGTAACCGCGACGAATCGAGAGATAGACCTGCCGAGCGTTTCCCTTCAGCCCCAGCTCGCAGGCGATATCGAGGGCCGAGTTGCCCATGCCGACGATGACCACGGTCTTGCCCACGCAGTCGACGGGATCCTGAGGGTGGCGATAGTGGTGGGAGTGCAGGACCTCGCCGTCGAAGGAGCCGGCGAAGGCCGGGTCCGGACAGCGCGGGTTCCAGTGGTGCCCGTTGGCGACGCAGAGGGCGTCGTAGTGCCGGACCTCGCCGCCCTGCAAGGTGACCCGCCAAACGCCGTCGTCGCGCCGTTCGCAGCCTTCGACCGCGCGGTCGAAGGCGATCCTGTCGCGAAAGCCGAAGTGGTCGACGTAGTCGTTGAAGTACTTGATGACCTGACTGTGGTGCGGAAAGTCCGGGGCCTCGGGATCGATCGGGAAGTCCGAATAGACCAGCTGCCGTTTCGAGGTGTTGATGTGCAGCGAGCGGTAGGCCGAGGTTCCGCCGAGAGAGTTCTCGTAGGCCCACATGCCGCCGATGCGGTCGCTCGCCTCGAAGCAGTCGAAGGGAATGGCCCGTTCCTGGAAGATCTTGCAGGCCGCGATGCCGCTCGACCCGGCTCCGATGATGCACGCGCGCGGCAAAGGTGACATTCGCGGACTCCGGCTCTTGACCCGCGCCAAGCCATGATGCCGATCGGCCAGCTTGGTCGCGGCCGTATTATTGCAAACAGCACCGTCAGCGGAACAGGAATTTGCTAGGATGGCCCCGGCTCTGTGCTAAAGCGTTTCCGCTGCGCTAACATTCGGCGCCGGGCGCGCGTGATGGTGTCGCGGTTCCAGCCCTCGCCCCCACCCGACCACCGCAATGATACTGCCCACGGGAGTTCAGGTGGTGGTCGGGTGGGGCGAGGGCTGGCGCCGAGATCTATCAACAAGATAGGGGTGGCCGGGAGGGGGAGCGGGCCGGTTCCGATGAGGATGGAACCGGCTAGATGAAGAACAAACGGAATTCGGGGGCGATGCATATGGACATCAGGGGCGTCAAAGAGGTCATCGAGGCGAACGGCATCAAGACGGTCATCGTCGGCGGCACCGATCCCGGCGGCGTGATGCGGGGCAAGCGTCTGCCGGTCCCCTATTTTTACTCGGCGCTCGAGCATGGCCTCAACTTCGCCATGTTCATCCTGCGCACGACACCCGTAGACGATGTGCTTCCCGGCCTCTTCGACGGCGGCGTGCCGGACATCAAGGGCGTGCCGGACATTTCCACTCTGCGTCTGGCGCCCTGGGAGGAAAACGCGGCCATCGTGCTCATGGATTGGCACGGTCCCGACGGGGAGCCGCTGGCCCTTTGCCCGCGCAGCGAGCTGAAGCGGCAGGTCGCGCGGGTCCGCGAGAAGGGCCTGGAAGAAGTCTTCGCGCTGGAGTTCGAGTTCTTCCTGATGCCGAAGCCGATCGAGGAGTTTCGCGCCGGCGGATGGAACGACCTGACGCCGCCGTCCCAGGACATCCACTGCTATTCCATCTACGAAGGCCATTTCTCCGAGCCGATCGTCTCAAAGATCCGGGCCTACTTCGAGGACGAGGTGGAGGGCTGCGCGCCGGAGTGGGGTCAGGGCCAGTTCGAGATCAACCTGCGCCGCAGCGACGCCGTCGCCATGGCCGACACCCTGGTCCTGTTCAAGATCGCGGTGAAGCAGTTGGCTGCCCAGGCCGGCCTTTCCGCCACCTTCATGGCCAAATGGCACGAGGATTACTCCGGCAACTCGGGCCACATCCACCAGAGCCTGCGGCAGGCGGAGACCGGCGCCTCGGCCTTCTACGACGAGTCCGAACCTTACCGGATGAGCAAGCTGTTCCAGCACTACCTGGCGGGACAGCTCGACGTGATGCGACCGGCCACCTTGTTTTTCGCGCCCTTCGTCAACTCCTATAAGCGCTTTCAGCTCGACAGCTTCGCCGGCGTCACCAAGACCTGGGCCGTCGACAACCGCACCGCCGCCCTGCGCGTGCTCAATTACGAGCCTTCCAAATGCCGGCTCGAGAACCGCATCGGCGGCGCCGACCTAAATCCCTATCTGGCGTCCGCCGTCTCTCTCGGCGCGGGCCTGCGCGGCATCGAGCAGGAGCTGCCGCTACAGCCGCCCGGCGAAGGCAACTGCTACCACCAGCCGGGCGTGGAGACCGTGCCCATGAGCCTGACCGAGGCCCTCAGGGAAGCGGAGGCGAGCGCCGCCTTGCGCGAGGCGATCGCGCCGGAGCTGGTCGACAACATGGTGGACGTCGCACGCTTCGAGACGGGCGTGTTCGACACCCGGGTCACCGATCTCGAGCGCCGCCGGTATTTCGAGATGGTTTGAGGCGACCGGGCCGTTGCCGTCGGGC
>JAUVQB010000258.1 GCA_030598385.1 Alphaproteobacteria bacterium
GTTGCACATCTCGGCGGCGCCGGCGAAGCCGCCCCACTCGGACCAGTCGAGCCCAGTCTCGAGCGGCGCCGCCCGGTAGTCGGGCTTGAAGCGAAACAGGCTGCGGTCGTCCATCCTGGGCGCGCGGACGATCTTGCCCGGATTGAACAGGCCGTCGGGGTCCAGCGTGTCCTTGATCTCCTCGAAGGCCGCGACCAGGCGGCGGCCGAACATGGCTTCGTGAAACTCCGAGCGCACCAGGCCGTCGCCGTGCTCGCCGGAGTGGGAGCCCTTGTACTCGCGCACCATCTCGAAGGTTTCTTCGGCGATCGCGCGCATGGTCGTGGCGCCGGCCTGGTCCTTCAGATTCAGGATCGGCCGTACGTGCAGGCAGCCGACCGAGGCATGGGCGTACCAGGTGCCGCTGGTGCCGTGCCGGCGGAAGATCTCGTCGAGCCGCTGGGTGTAGTCGGCCAGGTCGTCGAGGGAGACCGCGCAGTCCTCGATGAAGGAGATCGGCTTGCCGTCGCCCTTCATGGACATGACGATGTTGAGCCCGGCCTTGCGCAGCTCCCAGACCGATTTCTGAAAGGCCGGGTCGGTCGCCTCGACGACGCTGCCGGCCAGGCCCAGGTCCGCCATCAGCTCCGAGAGCTGCGCAAGCTTGGTGCGTTGCTCATCGGCGTCCTCGCCGGCGAATTCGACCAGCAGCACGGCCTCCGGGTGGCCGCGCACGGCTTCGGCGATGGCCGCTTGAAACAGCGGAATTTCCCGCGCGAGGTCGAGCAGGGCGCGGTCCACCAGTTCCACCGCGGCCGGCGCCAAGCCCACGATGTGGCGGGTCGAGGCCATGGCCTGGTAGAAGCTCGGAAAATGGCAGATGCCGAGGGTCTTGTGGGGCGGGATCGGCTGGAGGTCGAGTTCGAGGCCCGTGAAGAAGGCGAGGGTCCCTTCGGAGCCGACCAGCAGTTGGGCGAGATTTGGTCCGGCGTCGCCCGTGAGCGCGTCGATGTTGTAGCCGCCGACCCGGCGCATCACCTTGGGAAAACGGGCGGCCATTTCCGCCGCCTCGCGCCGGCCGATGGCGCCGAGTGCCGCAGCCAGTTCCCGAGCCAGGTCCGCGTGCTCCGCCGCCCGCTGATCGCCGTTCGGCCCGGCGAAGCGCAGGCTGCGGCCGTCCGCCAAAACCGCCTCGATGGCGTGCACGTTATCGCGCATCAGGCCGTAGCGCAGCGAGCGTGCGCCGCAGGAGTTGTTGCCCGCCATGCCGCCCAGGGTGGCGCGGCTGCTGGTCGAGGGGTCGACCGGAAAGAACAGGCCGTACGGTTGAAGAAATGCGTTCAATTGGTCGAGCACCAGTCCGGGCTCGACCGTGACGCGGTGCCCTTCGGGGTCGAAATCCAGCACCTTGTCGAGATGCGTGCTGGTGTCGACGACCAGGGCCTCGCCCACGGTCTGGCCGCATTGGGAGGTTCCGCCGCCGCGCGGCAGCAACGGGACCCCCATCTCGCCGGCAATCTCGACAGCGCGCACCACGTCGTCGCGCGAGCGCGGCACGACGACGCCGACCGGCTCGATCTGATAGTGGGAGGCATCCGTCGCGTAGCGCCCGCGGCTGAAGGCGTCGAACAACACCTCGCCGTCGAGTGCGTCCTCGAGACGGGCGGCGAGTTCAGGGTCGCCGATCACCTCTTTGCCGCGCTAAGAATGGGGTTCTTGGGCCTCATGCCCGGCGGACTCCCTTGGGGGGATTGCCTTCGTGTTCGGTCGGCCAAACCGCCCGCAATCTGCCGCCTGGCCGCGAACACGCTTGAGTTTTGCGAAGCTTGCATACAATATACCATTTGTCCATGTGCGATGCGTGTTCAGAATAATCATCTTATTTTCAGTAAGTTCAGACATTCTTCTGATACATTGCATCGACACTGGAAAGGAGACCCTGGCCGACGTTTTGGTCTGCTCATCCTTCTATCGGGTTCGGTTCGGTCAAGCCGAGGAAGGGGCCATTTGTGAGGACGCGCCGCCCATGAGCGAGAAATGAGCGAGAAATGAGCGAGAAACCGGTTGTGCTGGTCGGGCGCAAGCTGCCGGAAGCGGTGGAGGCGCGCCTCGCCCGCGACTATCAGCCGCGACTCAACCCGGACGACCGGCTCTACACGGGCGAGGAACTTATCGCTTTGGCGGAGGGGGCGGCGGCGGTCCTGCCCTGCCACACGGAGCACCTGACCGCCGAGCTTATCGCGCAGTTGCCTCAGAGCGTGCGGGCGATCTGCAACTACTCGGTCGGCGTCGACCATGTCGACCTGGCCGCTGCCAAGGCGCGGGGAATTATCGTCACCAACACGCCCGACGTCTTGAGCGACGCGACCGCCGAGATCGCAATTCTGCTCATGCTGGGCGCGGCGCGGCGGGCCAGCGAGGGCGAGCGCCTGGTGCGCAGCGCGACCTGGAAGGACTGGAGCCCCAGCTTCATGGTCGGCCGCCAGGTGACCGGCAAGCGCCTCGGCGTGGTCGGCATGGGCCGGGTCGGCCAGGTTGTGGCGCGCCGGGCGCGCGGCTTCGAGATGGAGATCCACTATCACAACCGTCGGCGTCTGGACGCGGCCGCCGAGGCCGGCGCCGTCTATCACGAGTCCTTGGACTCGCTGCTCGGCGTCTCGGACGTCCTGTCGCTCAACTGCCCCTCGACGCCGGAATCGAAGGGCCTCATGAATGCCGAGCGTATTGCCAAGCTGCCGGACGGGGCGATCGTCATCAACACGGCGCGCGGCGCGCTGGTGAATGACGAAGATTTGATCGCCGCCCTCGCCTCGGGCAAGCTCGCGGCCGCCGGGCTCGACGTCTACAACAACGAGCCGGACATCCATCCCGGATACCGCGAGCTCGAGAACGTGTTTCTGCTGCCCCACATCGGCAGCGCCACCTTGGAAACCCGCGATGCCATGGGCTTTCGAGCCCTCGACAACCTGGATGCCATCTTTGCCGGGCGAGAGCCGGGCGACCGTGTGGCCTGAGGCGGCGGCCGTTCCGGTGCTTCGAAAAGGCAAGACCTTAAGCAGATTTGTTCCCACGGAGGATATGGCCAAGGGAGTGTCGATGGTGTTTAATCTAGATCGCCGACGGCCCGGAGAAGGCGCGGCGACGAGGGCGCTAAGATTCAACTCGGGATCAATCTTCCCGAATATCGCAATAGTCCAAGTGACCTGAACGAATAACAGGGAGGTATCGATGAAATCGAAGATCAAGGTTCGCGATCGCACACTGACTCCTGAAGACAAGGGCAAAGCGGCAACGCGCCGCCGCTTCCTGACCGGAGCCGTGGGCGCCGCCGCAGGCGGTGCGGCGCTCGTTGCCGCGCCCAAC
>JAUVQB010000054.1 GCA_030598385.1 Alphaproteobacteria bacterium
CCGAACACGACCGACCGTGGAGACATACGCAAATCCACTGATCCCTTTGTCGCTGAGACAAGACGGGCGGACCTTCTCCCGTCTCCAGCGTTGCTACGCCCCTGCTTGTCGGCCTTCGCCGAATCGCGCTGGGCGCCCGATCATCAAGGATCGGCCAGCATGTTTATCCTGCAAACTACGTCAGCATCATTTACCTATTTCCTGTCTCCCAGTTGCCCTGCAAAGACACGAAAGGCTCGTTCGGAGCTATCCACCCCGAGCGGGCCTTTCCCGTTTTCCAAATCGTCAGTAACGTATTGACGCGCATAGGCGCGGACCGGTGCGCGATTCTGGAAAACACCGTTGACGCAACATGGTTTTCCTGGCCCGACGCGGTAGAGTAGTCTCGCCAACGCCCCCGGACGACGTGAGCCGGGCGGGAGAGGGGAGGCGAAGATGCCGGAATCATTCAAGGCCCGCCTACAGGCGGGGCAAGCCGCTGACGGCTGTTTCCTGGAAATGTTCAATCCGATCGCGGCCGAGATCGTCGCCCAGGCCGGCTTCGACAGCGTCCTGATCGATCTGGAGCACGGGCCCGGCAGCGTTATGGACGCGATCGCGTTGATCCACGCCGTTCAGGGCAGCGGCTGCGCGGTGCTGCTCAGGGTGGAGGAGAACCATCCCGTCGCGATCAAGCGGGCGCTGGACATCGGGCTCTCGGGCCTGATGGTGCCGGCCGTGAATTCGCGGGCCGAGGCCGAGGCCTGCGTTGCGGCCTGCCGTTATGCGCCGCGCGGCCACCGCGGAATGGCGGCCCCCGTGGTGCGCGCCACCGGGCACGGGGCGAGCTGGCAGGACTATGTCGCCGGCGGCGCCGACGAGTTGCTCCTCATGTGCCAGATCGAGACGCCCGCCGGGGTCGAGGACGTGGCCGATGTGGCGGCCACCGACGGCGTCGACCTGCTGTTCGTCGGGCCCTTCGACCTCTCGGCCAGCCTGGGCTACCTGGGCGAGCCCGATCATCCCGTGGTGCGCGAGGCGATCGACGGGGTCGAACAGGCCGCCAAGGCCGCCGGCAAGTTGCTGGGTGCGATCCCGACGCCAGGGCGCACACCGCAGGAACTCTACGCCGCCGGCTATGACCTGGTGGTCGGCGGCCCGGACAACGGCCTGTTGCGGGAGGCCGCTCAGGCCGAGGCCGTCAAACTTAAGTCAGTGCGTTAGAATAATCTGTTAGACTCTTGAATATCATCGATTAAAGTGGATGAAAATTCACGTGACAAACGACAATCCCGAGCATCGCAGCGCCGTCCTGTCGGTGGCGGAGACCTACGCCTCCGATGCCGCGGCGGCGAACACCGGCGCGGTGGGCGTGGCGGGCGCGGTGCTGATGGAAAACGCCGGACGAGCGGTGGCCGAAGCGGTTCGGGGCCGCTGGCAGCCGCGGCCGGTCGCGGTGCTTTGCGGTCCCGGCAACAACGGCGGCGACGGCTTCGTCGCGGCACGCCATCTGGCTGAGGCGGGCTGGCCGGTCAAGCTCGCCTTGCTCGGCGCGCGGTCCGACCTCGAAGGCGATGCCGCCCATCATGCGCTCGCTTGGGACGGAGAGGTTCTGGAGCTGTCTGCGGAGGTGCTGGAGGAGGGCGCCCTGGTGATCGACGCGCTGTTCGGCGCCGGCCTCGGCCGGCCCCTCGAAGGCCCGGCCCGGGAGGCCATCCTAGCCGTGGCCGCCGGCGGCTATCCCGTGGTGGCCGCCGATGTGCCCAGCGGCCTCTCCGGCGACACCGGCCGGGTCGTCGGCGACGCGATCGCGCCGGCGGATCTGACGGTCACCTTCTTCCGCAAGAAGCCGGGGCACCTGCTGCTGCCGGGGCGCACCTACTGCGGCGAGCTACTGGTCGCCGACATCGGCATTCCCGAGACGGTGTTGCAGGATATCCGGCCGGGCTGCTTCGAGAATGGCCCCGATCTCTGGGCCGGCTCATATCCCTGGCGCGGCCCGCAGGACCACAAGTACGACTTCGGCCATGCCTTGCTCGTCGGCGGCGATACCATGACCGGTGCCGCCCGCTTGGCGTCCCGTGCCGCGCTCAGGGTCGGGGCCGGGCTGGTGACCTTGGCCTGCGCGGAAAATTTGCTGCCGATCTACGCGATGGCGACACCCAGCGTGATCACCACGCCCCTCGGTGGGCGGGGCGATTTCAGGGCACTGCTCGCCGACCGCCGCAAGAACGCTGTCCTGATCGGGCCCGGCAACGGTATCAGCCACGAGACCCGAGGGCGCGCTCTGGCTGCCCTCGCGGCGGGCAAGAGCACGGTGCTCGACGCCGACGCCCTGTCGTGCTTCGAGGCCAATCCGGAGGCGCTCTTCGATGCGATCACGGACGCGGAGGCCAGCGCCGTGGTGTTGACGCCGCACGACGGCGAATTCGTGCGGGTGTTTGGCAACCTGGCTTTTGACGCCGATAGACTCGTGCGGGCGCGCGCCGGGGCCGAGGCGAGCGGTGCGGTCGTCGTGCTGAAAGGCGGCGATACGGTAATCGCGGCTGCCGACGGCAGGGCGGCAATCAACGCAAACGCGCCGCCCGAGTTGGCGACGGCAGGAACCGGCGATGTACTGGCCGGCCTGGTGGTTGGGCTCCTGGCTCAGGGCATGCCGGCCTTCGAGGCCGCGGCTGCGGCCTGCTGGCTGCATGGCGAGGCCGCCACGCGCCTTGGCCCGGGCCTGATTTCGGAGGACTTGAGCGAAGCCTTGCCCGCCGTACTGGCGGACCTCAAGGGTGTCGCCGGTCCGACCCGCAAAAATCTATGAGAATTTTATATTTAACGAGGGCTTAACCGGCTCTGCGACAGTCTCAAGGGTGGCGTGGAAAGGGCCGCGGTTCGGCCGCCGCCCGGCAAGGCTTCGCAGGGACGGATTAGCAGGATGTTCGGTTCTTCGGTCGGAAACCTGTTCAGGATCGGCGACAAGCCGCTCAAGGTGGGCGACGTGGGCGAGGTGCGCGAAGGCTCGACCTACCGGCACCGCGCTCCCGGCGAGTTGACGGAAACGGCCAAGGTCGTGCATGTCGGCCCGGATGCCATGGGGATTACCCATGTGCGCTACCGGGTGATGGTCGAAAGCGCCCGTGAGCGCAGGGTCAGATTCGAGGATTCCCGTACCCTCAATATCGAGACCTTCACCGACTATTTTTCCGAGGCGGTCGACGCCTGAGGAAGGCATACTTCGCCGCTGACGCTTCGCAAGATCGGTATAATGCCAGGCCAGCTCGGCTGCACCCAGGCTTGACGGGGCTTGTTTAGAACGCGCGAAGTTCGTCGCAGGCGCGGCTGCGCACCCAGTCGACCGCGGAACGGGCCTCGACATCGGACCAGTCCGGGCGCACCCGCTGCGCCACACGGGCAGCAAACTCGGTCTGCTTAAGGGAATCCCAGCCGGAGGTGCAGGCGTGGTCCAGACTTTGGCAAATCACGGATTCGATGCTCATCACTTCATTCCCCATCTTTAGACAGCTTCCTATATCATTGAGATTCCAATAGTTTCCGACTAAGGAACCACGCTCGAACCAAGCCTCTGGATTTACCTCTCGAGGCACCTCTCGGGCCTGCGGTCGGCGGCGGCTTGCGCGATCTCGAAAGCGACTCCCCCGAGGCGCGGTCGATACAAGCTGCCACCAAAAGTCTTTATCTTCGACATTCCCAAATCGGTATTCGAGAGTAATTAGATTAAAATTTTATATTATACATATTAACAGATCATTAATAAATTCATCAATATTTATATGAATAAATAACAAATTTACTTCAATTATGTATAATACTCTGGAAGACTTTATTTGATCTCGCGTCGACCTATACAAAGCGGTGGCGAGTGCTGGCCAGTCCTGCGATGATCGACCTGGAACCAACGCTAGGGTCGGCCAGGCCCGCGCGTCTTGGGTGGCGGGGTGGTGGAGGGGACCCCATGGCAAATAGGCGCATTATTTGTCCCGATGCCGACGAGACCGTCTTGCCGTTCTTCGATGGCGAGCGGCGAGAGCGGCTGCAAAGGCTAGGGAAATTCGAGATCCACACCGGCTTTCCAGCATCCGCCGCGGTGTTTTCCGAGCGATTGACTGGCGCCAACGCCGTTTTCCTCGGCGGCACGGTGGCGATGGCGGACGAGGCCCTGGAGACGGCGCCGGACCTGGAAGTGATTTCCGTTTGTGCCGTCGGAGCGGGGAGTTTCGTCGACCTTCCGGCCGCCGCCGCGCGGGGCGTCACCGTGTGCAATTCGCCCGACGCCACGGTGAACACGGTGGCGGAATGCGCCCTGGCGCTCTTGCTCGCCGCCGCCCGGCATGTCGCGGCCCTGGACCGGGACCTGCGCCAGGGCCTGTGGACCCAGTCGCGCCAAGGCTTCGAGCTCAAGGGCAAGAAGCTCGGCCTCATCGGCTTGGGGCCGATCGGCGCGCGGTTCGGGGAAATGGCGCGGGCGCTCGGCATGGAAGTGTCTGCCTGGACCCGCACGCCGAGCCCCGAGCGGGCGGCCCGCCTCGGCTTCGGCTTCAAGCCGCTCGGCGAGGTCCTGGCGGAGAGCGACGTGCTGTCGCTGCATCTCGCGCTCAACCCGGCCACCGAAGGTTTCCTCGGCCGCGATGAACTGGCGCGCACCAAGCCGGGCGTCGTGCTGGTCAATACCGCGCGCGGCGGGCTGGTGGACGAGCCGGCGATGATCGCGGCCTTACGCTCCGGCCACATTGCCGCCGCCGGGCTCGACGTCTTCGCCGAGGAGCCCTTGCCCGCCGGCCATCCGCTGCTGGCGCTCGACAACGTGGTGCTGTCCCCGCACGTCGCCTGGAACACGCCGGAGGCGACGGCGCTCTTGCTCGATACGGCCATCGGGAACCTGGAGCGTTACTACGATGGCGATCCGATAAATATCGTTGCAGCACCATGAGTTAGCTGAACTATGCTGCCAAATAACATGAGGTTTGCGGAATGACGAAAGCGGAAACGGCCGGGCGTGCGGCCGGTGGGGTGGCCGGTGGGGTGGAAAGCGGCGCGATTGCACCGCAGCGTCTGGCCTGCCTCAAGGCGCTGGAGCAGAAGATCCTCTGGCTCGCCGCCTGGATCATCCACAACGCCAACCACCTGCGGGAAAGCCGCGACGGCCTGAAGGTCGGCGGCCACCAGGCCTCCTGCGCCTCCCTGGTCACCCTGATGACGGCGCTTTATCTCGACGTGCTGCGGCCGCAGGACCGGGTTGCCGTGAAGCCCCACGCGAGCCCCGTGTTCCATGCCATTCAGTATCTGTTGGGCCAGCAAACCCGGGACAAGCTGGAGCGCTTCCGCGCCTTCGGCGGCGCCCAGTCCTATCCCTCGCGCACCAAGGACAGCGACGACGTGGACTTCTCCACCGGCTCCGTCGGCCTCGGCGTGGCCATGACGAGCTTCGCCAGCTTGGCGCAGGACTACGTGCGCCTCAAATCCTGGGCGCCCGCGAATTTGCCCGGGGACCTGGCGGAAGGCCGCATGATCGCCTTGATGGGCGATGCCGAGCTCGATGAGGGCAATGTCTTCGAGGCGCTGCTGGAAGGCTGGAAGCACGACCTCAGGAACGTCTGGTGGGTGATCGACTACAACCGCCAGAGCCTGGACGCCGTCATCACCGACCAGCTGTTCGGCCGGTTCGACGACCTGTTCCGCAACATGGGCTGGAACGTGGTCACCCTGAAATACGGAACGCTGCTCCAGGCAGCCTTTGGGCGGCCCGGCGGCCCGGCGCTGAGACAATGGATCGACGACTGTCCCAACTCGCTTTATTCGGCCTTGGTGTTCCAGGGCGGGGCCGCCTGGCGGCGCCACCTACTGGCCGACATCGGGGCGGTGGACGGGGTCGAGGCGCTTTTGGCGGCTTACGACGACGCGGCTCTCGCCCGCCTCATGACCAACCTGGGCGGGCACGACATGGTGTCCGTCCTGGAGGCTTTTCGCGCCGCGCCCACGGAGGGGCCGACCTGCTTCATCGCTTACACGATCAAGGGCTTCGGGCTGCCGTTCGCCGGCCACAAGGACAATCACGCCGGCCTCATGAACCCGGATCAGATGGCCCAGTTCCAGCGCACCAACAGGATCGCCGAGGGCGAGGAATGGGCGCCTTTCGCCGGGCTCGATTTGCCCCCATCGGAGCTCCAGGCCTTTCTCGACCAGGTTCCCTTCGCGCAAGCGCGCCAGCGGCGCTTTACCGCGCCCCATGTGGCGGTGCCCGAGAGCCTGCCGGTGCCCGGCGGTGCACACCTCTCCACCCAGGAGGCCTTCGGCAAGATTCTCGGCGACCTGGCGCGCGAGGAGAGCGAATTGGCCCAACGCATCGTCACCACCTCGCCGGACGTGACCGTGTCGACCAATCTGGGCGGCTGGGTCAACCGCCGCGGCATCTTCGACCGCCGCCCGAGGGCCGATGTGTTCAAGGAGGAGAAAGTGGTCTCGGCCCAGCGCTGGGCCATGTCGCCCGAGGGCCAGCACATCGAGCTGGGCATAGCCGAGAACAACCTGTTCACCTTGCTGGGCGCGCTGGGGCTCAGCCACGCGCTTTTCGGGGCCCGGCTGCTGCCCATCGGCACGCTCTACGACCCTTTCATCCAGCGCGGCCTGGATGCGCTGAACTACGCCTGTTATCAGGACGCCCGCTTCATCGTCGTGGCGACCCCCTCCGGCGTGACCCTGGGGCCGGAGGGCGGGGCGCACCAGTCGGTCGCGACGCCCTTGATCGGCCTGGCCCAGGACGGCATCGCCGCCTTCGAGCCGGCCTTCGCCGACGAGCTCGCGGCGATTCTCGCCTGGAGCTTCGATTACCTGCAGCGCGACGGCAGGGGCGGGCCGGGCCCCAGCGAGGGCCCTGGCGAGGAGTCGGGCGAGGCGGGGGGCTGGCTGCGCGACCACAACGGCGGCTCGGTCTACTTGCGCCTCTCGACCCGCGGCGTCGATCAGCCGGAGCGCCAGCTCGACGCGGCCCTGCGGGAAGAGATCATTCTGGGCGGCTACTGGCTCAGGCCGCCCGGGCCGGGGGGCGAGCTGGCCATCGTCACCACCGGCGCGCTCGCCACCGAGGCGCTTGCCGCCCACGACGCGATCCGCGAGGAGATCCCCGGCGCCGGCCTTCTCGCCGTGACCTCGGCCGACCGCCTGAACGCCGGCTGGCACGCCGCCCAGCGCGGCCGCCAGGACGGCCATCTGGACAGCGAGGCGGGCCAAGCGCACGTCGAATCGCTGCTCGCACCGCTGGCGCCCGACGCCGGACTGGTCACCCTGGTCGACGGGCATCCGGCGACCCTGAGCTGGCTCGGCGCGGTGCGCGGCCAGCGGGTCCAGGCCCTCGGAGTCGAGCATTTCGGCCAGTCCGGCGACCTGCCCGATCTCTACCGCCGCTACCGGCTCGACCTGGACGCCGTAATCGACGCCTGCGCGGCCGCCTGCCTGGGCCGGCTGGGGCTGTGAACATGCTTTATTTATCAAGAGGATAGGTTTTCGACGGCCACCGCCGGGGACGGACTTACGCGACTACCCGCTTGCGCCCTGAGGGCTTCTTGTAGGCGCCATTTCGCCATGCTATACACCGGCGCTTCGACCGAGACCGTGCGGGCGTGGCGGAATTGGCAGACGCGTCAGGTTTAGGTCCTGGTGAGGAAACTCGTGGGGGTTCGAGTCCCTCCGCCCGCACCAGACCGGCCGTGCG
>JAUVQB010000467.1 GCA_030598385.1 Alphaproteobacteria bacterium
ATCAAGGTGGCGGGCCGCATCTCGCCGAGGATCTCGATCTCGAATTGGGCGCCCTCGGCGATCATCCCGGTCGGCGCGAAGCCCAGAGCGACCGATTTCTCCACAGTGTGGGCGTAGCCGCCGGAGGTGACGAAACCGACCACCTCGCCGTCCTTCCAGATCGGCTCGTCGGCCCAGACGTCGGTGTCCAGGGCATCGACCAAAAAGGTTGAGAGCTTGCGATCCGGCGGGGTCTCCTTGGCGGCCAGGGCCGCGTCGCGGCCGATGAAGTCGTTCTTCTTGAACGAGACGAAGCGGTCGAGCCCGGTCTCGGCGGGCGTGTAGTCGGGCTTGTACTCGCGCATCCAGGCGCCGAAGGACTTCTCCAGGCGCAAGGACATCATGGCCCGCATGCCGAACGGCCGCAGCCCCAGGTCCTCGCCGGCTTCGGCGAGGGCCTGGTAGAGCGCCACCTGGTGGCGGGCCGCCACATAGATCTCGTAGCCCAGGTCGCCGGTATAGGTGACGCGGCAGGCCATGGCCGGCACCAGGCCGATGTTGAGCCGCCGTACCGAAAGAAACGGAAAAGCCTCTTTGGAAACATCGCTGCGGGTCACCCGCTGCAGCAGCTCGCGCGCCTTGGGCCCGGCGATCTGGAATCCGATGCGTTCCAGCGACACATTGCGGACCTCGACGCCCGTGTCCGGCAGATGGTCCTGGAACCAGCGCATGTGATAGGCCTGGGCGGCCGAGGACGCGGTCAGGTGAAAGTCCTCGTTGGCCAGCTTGGACACGGTGAAGTCGCCGATCAGCCTTCCCTTGGGGCTCAGCATCGGGGTCAGCACCATGCGGCCTTCGCTCGGCATGCGGTTGGCCATGATCTGGCTCAGCCAGGTCTCCGCATCGGGGCCGGTCACCGCGTATTTGCCGAAGTTGTGGATCTCGTTGATGCCGACGGCGGTGCGCACGGCGCGGCACTCCTCGCCGACCGGCCCGAAGGCGTTGGAGCGGCGGAACGCCGGAGTCTCGAACAGCACCTCGCCCTCGGGAGCGAAGTAGTTCGCCTGCTCCAGCCCGTAGCCGCAGCCGAAGACGGCGCGCTGGTCCTTCCAGATGCCGTAGGCCGGCGTGGTGTTGAGCGGCCGGGCCGCCGGCAGCTCCTCGTTCGGATAGGAGACGGCGAAGCGCCGCTGGTAGTTCTCGGTCACCTTGGCGCGGGTATAGGGCCGCGTCGTCCAATCGCCGAAGCGCGCCACGTCCATGGCGAAGACGTCGCGCGATGGCTCGCCCTCGATCATCCACTCGGCCAGCGTCAGGCCGACGCCGCCGCCCTGGCTAAAGCCCGCCATGACGGCGCAGGCCGCCCAGTAGTTCTTGAGGCCCGGCACCGGCCCGACCAGGGGATTGCCGTCCGGTGCGAAGCTGAAGGGGCCGTTGATCACCCGCTTGACGCCCGCCTCGGCCAGGCAGGGGTAGCGTTCGTAAGCGGTCTCCAGCGCATCGCCGATACGGTCGAGCTTGTCGGGCAGGAGTTCGTGGCCGAAATCCCAAGGCGTGCCGTCGACCGACCAGGGATCGCAGGCCTGTTCGTAGAAGCCGATGACCAGGCCACGGCCTTCCTGGCGCAGGTAGTTCTCGCCGCCCGGATCGATGACGTGGGGCAGCTCCTCGCCGCGCTCGTAGATCTCCGGGATGTCGTCGGTCACCAGGTACTGGTGCTCCATGGGATGAATCGGCAGATAGACGCCGGCCATCTCGTTCACCTCGCGGCCCCAGAGGCCGCCGGCGTTGACCACGTAGTCGGCCG
>JAUVQB010000225.1 GCA_030598385.1 Alphaproteobacteria bacterium
GCTGCGCGCCGAGATGGACTGCGTGGTCGTCCTGTCGACCTGCCCGCAGGACATCCTGCCGGTCAACGGCGAAGCCTGCACGCCCACCGAGGCGCATTATCAGATTCTGGGCTGAGGGACCTAATATCGGCGAGCCCATGATCGGACCCGCCTCTTTTACCCTCAAGCGCCGGGCGCGGACATCCGTCCGCTTGGCTATCCTCGCTACGCTGCGGGCGCGCGTTCGCGCTTGCCAGCAATCCGATGAATGTCTTCATCGGCTCGCTGGTATTAGAGCGGTATGAGGCCATATTGAACCACGCTGGCGGGCCGGTGGGCTGTCAGGCTTCGGCGAGGGCCATCTCGATATAGAGCTGGCGCAGCTTCGTCGCCACCGGGCCGGGCACGCCGTTGCCGAGAATTCGCCCGTCGATTTTGACCACCGGATAGACGAAGGTCGAGGCGCTGGTGATGAAGGCCTCGCCGGCCTCGTAGGCCTCCTCCGGCGTGAAGCTGCGCTCCTCCACCTTGAGCCCCTCCCGTTCGGCCAGGGCCAAGACCGCGCGCCGGGTGATGCCGTGCAGGATCGCATTCGACAGCGCCCGGGTGACGATGGTTCCGTCCAGGGTGACGATATAGGCGTTGTTGGACGAGCCCTCGGTGATGTGGCCGTCCTCGACCAGCCAGGCGTCCTTGGCGCCCGCGTCGAGCGCCGCCTGCTTGGCGAGCGCCGGGGCGAGCAGCTGCACCGTCTTGATGTCGCGCCGCTGCCAGCGGATATCCGGCAGGGTCACCACCGAGATGCCGTGCGCCGCCGCCGGGTCCTCCAGCAGGTTCCGCTCCTGGGAGAAAATCACCAGCGAAGAGGTGACGCCTTTGGGAAAGGGAAAGTCGCGGTCGGCCGCGCCGCGGGTCACCTGCAAATAGACGGTTCCCTGGTCGAGCCCATTGCGCTCGACGATTTCGCGCTGGATCGGCGGGATCTCGTCGAGGGGCAGCGGCGGCGCCATCTTCAGCTCGCCCAAGGAGCGCTCGAGGCGGGCCATGTGGGCCGCGTTGTCGATCAGCTTGCCGGCGAGCACCGAGGACACCTCGTAGACCCCGTCGGCAAACAGAAAGCCGCGGTCGAAGACCGAGATCTTGGCCTCCTCCTCCGGCAGGTACGCGCCGTTGACATAGACGATCCGCGACATGGCTCTCCTCCCCGTCTCTCGCTTATACCAAATCTTGATGATAATGACCCATAGGGATCGCCCCTGGGTCATTATCATCAAGACTTGGTATTATTCCCCCGCGCTGAAGTGATGTGCCGGGGAACCACCCTTCTGTCAAAGACTTTGAGGCCCTTCGGCCTGTGCTAGGTTGGTCCGGCCATGACGGACCAGCCCATCGGTTTCGAAACCATCACACAACTGGCTGACGCCTTCGCCAGGCGCAGGCTCGGCCCGCTCGATTTCACGACCCAACTGCTGGCGCGCATCGAAGCGCTCGATCCCACCCTCACGTCCTTCGTCGGCCTCACCCGGGAGCGCGCCCTAGCCGAGGCGGCGGCGGCCGAGGCGGCGATCGCGCGAGGGTCCGCACCGGGACCGCTCGCCGGCGTGCCTTACGCGGCCAAGGACATCTTCGACGTCGCGGGCGAAGCGACCATGGCTGGGACCCGCCTGCTCGCCGGCAACATCGCGGAAGAAGATTGCACGGTCGTGCGCCGGCTCCGCGAGGCCGGCATGGTGCTCCTCGGCAAGACCCACACCGTTCAGTTCGCCGCGACCATCGTCGGCATCAATCACGAGCTGGGCACGCCCCACAATCCCTGGCACCAAACGCCCCACGTGCCGGGCGGATCGAGCAGCGGCTCCGCCGTCGCCGTGGCGGCGGGGCTCGCGCCCATGGCGCTGGCCAGCGACACCGGCGGCTCGGTGCGGGCGCCGGCCGCGCTCTGCGGCACCATGGGCCTCAAGACCACGGTCGGCCGGGTCAGCCGAGCCGGCGTCTTTCCGCTGTGCCACACTTACGATTCCATGGGACCCCTTACCCGCTCCGTCGAAGACGCAGCCCTGGTCTATCAGGCCATGAACGGGCCGGACTCCGGCGACGACACGACGCGCAAAATCGAACGGCATGATGTCCTGGGCGATCTCAAAGGCGGCGTGGAGGGTCTCCGCCTGATCTTCGCGGAGGGAGTCTGCTTCGACAAGCTGGACCCGCAGGTGGAAGCAGCCGTGCGCGCCGGCGGCGACGTGTTCCGCGATCTGGGCGCGGAGGTGGAGCACAGGCCGATACCGGAATTCGACCAGGCCCACGCCCTGCCCGACCGCTTTGCCGCGATGAACGCCGAGGCCTATGCCGCCAACCGGCGGTTCTTTGAGGAACACGCCGAGGCCCTGGACCCGGTGGTGTTCTGGATGGCCAAGGGCAAGGAGATCGACGAGAGCGAGTGCCGGGCCGCGCTGGAAAGACTGGCCGACTTGAAGGTGCGCTTGCTGGAAACTCTGAGCGATGTCGATGCGGTGCTGGTCCCCACCACGCCGATCCCGGCCCGGCCGGTCGACGAGGTCGACGCCGAGCACGGCGCCTTTGTCGCCCGCTATGGCCGCATCACCGGCTTCGCCAACCTCTTCGGCCTATGTGCCGCCTCCCTGCCCTGCGGCTTCACCGACGAGGGCCTGCCGATCGGCCTGATGATCATGGCCAAGCCGTTCCGCGAAGACATGGCCTTGCGAGTCGCCTGGGCCTACGAGCAGGCGACCGACTGGCACCGGCGGCGCCCCGACCTCAGGTGGATCGCATGAGCGGCGACACGAAAGGCCGAACGCGGCTCGCATTCGTCCTGCTGGCCGCGGCGCTGATCGCGGGGGCGGTTTTCCTGTTCCGGCCGATTTGCGTGCCGATCCCCGAGGATACGCTGGCCGTCTTCAACCCGCCGATCGAGCAGCGCCGGGAAACGACCTTCTACGGCACGGCGATCTTTCGGCAAAAGAACGGCCAGTGGTTCCAGTGCAAGACCTGGATTTCCCGGCAGTTCTTTTTTTGAGGCCGCGGCGGGTTCGCGCAAAGGCTCTCCGCCCAATGGTTTGTACCAGGGCTTCGGATTGATGGTAGGCTGAGACCGAGGGTCCTTACAGTGGAGGAAGGGAGATCGACGGTGTTCAAAAACATCCTGGTTTCAATCGACGGGTCGCAATCGTCGACGAACGCCCTGGAGGCCGCGGCCGAACTCGCGGCGGGCTCCGGCGGAAAGCTGCACATCCTGCACGTCGTCCGCGAGATGCAAGTGCCGCTCACCCCGGGGCTCATGGACGTTTATGAAAAGCTGCAACGCGAGCGCCACGACGTCCTCAACTCGGCAGGCGAACAGCTTATCAACCAGTCGAAGAGATCGGTCGAATCCAAAGGCGTCGACGCCGTGGAAACCGACATCGGCTCCGGCGACCCCGCCTCCGCCATCGTCAACTACGCCACCAAGAACAAGGTCGACCTCATCGTCATGGGCAGCCGCGGGCTCGGCCAGGTCGAGAGCATGCTCTTGGGCAGCGTATCGCGCAAGGTGAGCAACACGGCTAAGACGAACTGCCTGATCATCAAGTAGGCGGGGTGGCCTCTCGTTTTTGGTTGATAGGCCTCTGCACCGGCCCGCTCCCCCTCCCGGTGCGCAGCACCCGCGCTTCGCGCGCCCACAGCGTACAATGGCATTGGGTGGACGGGA
>JAUVQB010000509.1 GCA_030598385.1 Alphaproteobacteria bacterium
ACGGTCGAGGAGATCGCCAAGACGGCGGCCTTCCTGCTGTCGGATGATAGCGGCTACATCACCGGCCAGAACTTGCGCGTCGACGGCGGCCTCACCCGGCACATGTGAGCGGCGAGAGCGGTGGGAGGCGAAGCGCCGGACCCTAGTGAGCGGTGATCAGCCGCGAGAAGACCACCGGGATGATCTCGGTCGAGGACATGCGGCCGGTCATCTCTTTTTCCATCAGCATCAGTTGCTGCTGGTCCTCGAGCCCGGCCGGGATGACCAGGCGGCCGCCGGGGCGTAGCTGCTCGATCAGGGCCGGCGGGACGAGCTCCGGCGCCGCCGTGACGATCACCTTGTCGTACGCCCCGTTCTCGGGCCAGCCCTGGCCGCCGTCGCCGATCTTCACCTGAATGTTGCCGTAGCCGGCATCGCCCAGGCGCTCGGCCGCCTCCAGGCCCAGTTCCTCGATGATCTCGACCGTGTAGACCTGCTCGACCAGTTCCGCGAGGATGGCGGCTTGATAGCCCAGGCCGGTGCCGATCTCCAGCACACGGTCGTCCTCTTGCAGTTCCAGGAGGTCGGTCATCAAGGCCACGATGAAGGGCTGGGAAATGGTCTTGCCGTGGCCGATGGGCAGCGGAATGTTGGCGTAGGCCACATCCTGCAGCTCGTTGGGCACATAGTCATGACGCGGCACCTGCGCGATCGCCTCCATGACGCGGCTATCGAACTGTTCCTTCTGGGTCCGGTCCGAAGAGAGCAGGGCGTAGGCCGTAATGACCTCCACCATCTCTTCGCGCATGTTTTCGAATTCCGATTCCGCCGTTTCGGACATGGTTCCACCCTCTAATCCTGCCCCCGTTAACGCCTGACGATGCCGACGCCGCCCTGCTTGCTCACGACGATGTCACCGTCCGATGAAATACCTCTCCGCCAATATTAGCACCGGATTGTGAGACTCGCGTGTGTTTTCCTCGGATGGCCCCGATAGATCGATCGTCGGCCCCGGGCGAACCGGGATGCCCGGCCGGCTTGCGGCCTGTCACGACGGGCCGATATCATGCCAGGGCCGCGGCCGGCTGCGCTGGCCGCGCAGGTTGGGCTTGGGTGCGGTATATGACGAAGACACGAAAATGCGCCACGGCCGAAGGCTTCTATGGGGAGCTGACGGCCCATTATCACCTGTTGTTCGCCGACTGGGACGCGGCCTTGGCCGATCAAGGCCGCGTCCTGGACCGGCTCATAGCCGGGCTGGCCGGCCCCGGGCCCAAGCGAATCCTCGACGCCGCCTGCGGTATCGGAACCCAGGCGATCGGCCTGGCGCTCCAGGGGCACCGGGTCGACGGCAGCGACTTGAGCCCGCAAGCCGTTGCGCGTGCGACGACCGAGGCCCGGCGCCTGGGCGTGGAGCTGTCCGCGCGGGTGGCGGATATGCGCGCGCTGCCCCGCGTCATCGAGGGGCGCTATGACATCGTGACGGTGCTCGACAACGCCTTCGCCCACTTCCTGTCCCAGGCCGAATTGGCGGCCGCCTGCGCCGG
>JAUVQB010000068.1 GCA_030598385.1 Alphaproteobacteria bacterium
GGTGCGCGGCCGTCCGGCAGGAGCGGGACGCCATCCGCCGCGTCCGGCTGAAAGCCGCCGAACACGAGGAGGCCCTGGGCCTTTAAATCGTCCCCGATCCGCTTGAGGGTCTCGATCGCCTGTCGTGGGCTCACTGAACGCTCGTGCCGTCCTATTTCCATGGCGTGCGGGCTTATTGTAAGCAGTTGTCGCGTCGCCGCAAAAGTGTCACACAAAGTAGGTTTCCCATTTCTTGAGATACGGCAAGGAACGTCTGCGTGCGCGAACGGCCGCCGAGCCATCGGCCCGCGGGATATCGTTCTGCGGGCCGTCGATCCAAACCGGCGCTCGAAACCGCGGCGATAGGCGGGGCCGGCGGCTTGCCGCGCGCCTTCGGCTTCCTGCTGGTCCCGCTGTTTCCCATGATGGGCTTTGCCGCCGCGACCGAGCCGCTGCGGGCGGCCAATCGTCAATCGGGCCGCGAGCTCTATTCCTGGCAGGTGATCTCCGCCGACGGCGCGCCGGTTACCGCCTCGAGCGGCACCGATATCGTGGCCGATGGGAGCCTCGACGACGTGGGGCGCCTCGATACGCTGTTCGTCGTGGCCGGCCTGGAGGCCCATAAGTACAAGGACCGCCAAGTGTTCGCCCGGCTCCGGCGGATATCGCGAAGCGGTTGCCGCATTGGCGCCATCTCGGCCGGCAGCTATCTGCTGGCGCGGGCGGGTCTGCTCGCCGGCTACCGCTCGACCATCCACTGGGAGAACGCCGCCGCGTTTCGCGAGGCCTTTTCGGATATCGAGGTGAGCGAAGAGCTGTTCGAGATCGACCGCGACCGTTTGACCTGTTCCGGCGGAACCGCCTCGCTCGATCTCATGCTGTGCTTGATCGACCTTGAACACGGCCGCGAGCTGGCGACCAAGGTCGCCGAGCAGTTCATCCATGAACGCATCCGCGACACCCACGATCACCAGCGCATGGCGCTGCGCAACCGCCTGGACATCAGCCACCCCAAGATGCTGGCGGTGATCGGCGACATGGAGCAGCATTTGGAGCACCCCCTGCCCCGCTCCGAGCTCGCCGAACGGGCCAAGCTGTCGACCCGCCAGCTGGAGCGCCTGTTCCGCCAGTACCTGAACCGCACGCCGACCCGTTACTATCTCGAGCTCCGGCTGCTCCGCGCCCGCCATCTCCTCACCGAGAGCACGCTCTCCATCCTCGACGTGGCCTTGGCCTGCGGCTTCGTCTCGGCCTCCCATTTCTCCAAGTGCTACCGCGAGTGCTTCGGAAAGACCCCCCGCGAGGAAAGGTTGAGGAACGGCTGAAAAGCGCTTGACTCTCAAGTTCGGAAGTCCAGATTCAAATTCCACGTTCGGTTGCAGGTAAAAATCCCATAATCACACAAAAATTACGTGTTATATGTGCTTTACCTTGGCGGCAACATGGTTTAGCACCTGCATCCAGGCTCGACGCTGCGGCGATGGCGATCCGGCCTGGCGATTAGGTCTGGCGGGCGCCGGCGCACAAGGTGAAAGGCAAGGATAACAAGGATCAGCGGCATGGCGGATCTCGTTCTGGCCGACGGCTTCTCCTTCGACGACTTCTATTCCGTCGATGGACTGGCGCGTCTCGACGCCGCCTTCGTGGCCGGCCTTACTAGCGAACGCCCGGATCTCGCCAAGCGGCTCAAGGCCGCCCGTTTGGATGCGGCCTTCGCCGCCTCCCTGGACACGGGTCTTCAGAAGACGGCCGCCGGGGGCCGGCCAGGCGAGGACGGCAAGGAGGCCGAGCGGTCCGCCCTACTCATCGACCTGGGCCCCTATCTCGAAGACTTTCTCGGCCGCCTGTTTCGCATCGAGGCCGAGTTCAGGGCCCTCGCCGAGCGGCACAACGAACTGGCCCCGCTCTACACTGTCAAAAGGCAGTTCGTACAGCGACGCGCCGGCAAGCAGGTAAAGCCCGCCGAGGCCCAGGCGCTCGACGGCGATGCCTTGCGAGAACGCCTGAACGACCTCGGCGCCCCGCCGGACGACGAGCTGGCTTTCGCCCGGCGCCTCGGCGCCTGGCTCGACCAAGAGGCCGGCCATGGCGACGCCCTCGAGGCCGCGCGCGACTATGCGGCCTGGGCGCTCTATCATCCCGATGGGCAGGCCCGCCATGCCGGCGGTGTACTGTTCAAGCAGCCCCAGAAGGTCGATCCGCTCAATCTGATCGAGCTTGCGGAGAAAGCCGTCGACGGCGTCTGGTCGCAAGTCCTGCCGGAGGCCCACCTGCGGCGGCGCGACGGCTTCGCCCTCACCGACGCCGGCATGGACCTGACCCAGGCCCTCGACCACGTCAACTACTGCATCCTCTGTCATCACCAGGAAAAGGACTCCTGCTCCAAGGGGCTGAAGGACCGCGAGGGCGCGTTTAAGAAGAGCGCGTTCGACGTGAGCCTCGCCGGCTGCCCGCTCGAAGAAAAGATCTCGGAGATGCACGAAGCCAAGCGCGACGGCCATGCCGTGGCGGCGCTGGCAATTGCCGTGATCGACAACCCCATGATCGCCGGCACCGGCCACCGCATCTGCAACGACTGCATGAAGGCCTGCATCTACCAGAAGCAGGACCCGGTCGACATTCCCCAGGCCGAGACCCGCATCCTGAAAGACGTGCTGGAGCTGCCCTGGGGCTTCGAGATTTACAGCCTGCTGACCCGGTGGAACCCGCTGAAGCTGCGCCGGTTCCTGCCCCGCGCGGCGAGCGGCCGCAAAGTGCTGATTTCCGGCCTCGGCCCAGCCGGCTACACCCTGGCGCACTATCTGCTCAACGAGGGCCATGCGGTGGTCGCAGTCGACGGGCTCAAGATCGAGCCCCTGGATGGGGCGCTCTCCGGCGTCGAGCCCGACGGCAAGCGCGTGCCCTTCCGCCCTATCCGTGAGTGGGACGAATTGCGCGAACCCTTGGACGAACGGGTCATGGCCGGCTTCGGCGGCGTCGCCGAGTACGGCATCACCGTGCGCTGGGACAAGACCTTCCTCAAGGTCGTCCGCCTGCTGCTCGAACGCCGCGCCGACTTCGCCATGTTCGGCGGCGTGCGATTCGGCGGCACGGTCACGCTGGATGAGGCCTTCGACCTGGGCTTCGACCATGTGGCGCTGGCGGTCGGCGCCGGCCGGCCGACGGTGCTGCCGATCCCCAACGGCCTGGCGCGGGGCGTGCGCGCGGCTTCCGACTTCCTGATGGCGCTGCAGCTCACCGGCGCCGCCAAGACCGATTCCATCGCCAACATGCAGTTGCGCCTGCCGGTGGTGGTGATCGGCGGCGGCCTGACGGCGATCGATACGGCGACCGAGGCGCTGGCCTATTACCCCGTCCAGGTGGAAAAGTTCTTGGCCCGCTACGAGCGCTTGGCGAGCGAACGCGGCGAGGCGGCGGTGCGGGCTGCCTGGGGCGAGGAAGAAGCGGTGATCGCCGACGAATTCCTCGTCCATGCCCGGGCGATTCGCGACGAGCGGGCGGCGGCCGCGGCGGAACGGCGCGCGCCGCGCATCCGCGAGCTGCTCGAGAGCTGGGGCGGCGTCACCATCGCCTACCGCAAACGGCTCATAGACTCGCCCAGCTATACCTTGAACCACGAGGAGGTGGCGAAGGCCCTGGAGGAAGGCATCCGTATCGTCGATTGCCACTCGCCGCTGGCCGTCGACGTGGACCAGTTCGGCCACGCCCGGGCGATCCGCCTCAACCGGCTGCAGCACGTGCGCGAAGGCACGGGTTGGATCACCTTGGACACGGTCGATATCCTGCGCGCCCGCAGCGTCCTGGTCGCCGCCGGCACTCAGCCCAATACGGCGCTGGCGCGCGAGCACCCGGGCGAGATCGCGCTCGACGGGCGCTATTTCCAGGCGGTCGACGAACACGGCGCACCGGTCTCGCCCGAGCGCACGGCGAAGCCCGAGGCGGTGCGCGTCCTCGCCCGCCTGCGCGAGGACGGCCGCGGCGTCAGCTTCTGGGGCGACGTCCACCCCTCCTACGCCGGCAACGTGGTCAAGGCGATGGCCAGCGCCAAGCAAGGCTACCCCGTCGTCTCGCAACTGCTCGCCCGCCGCCAGCCGGCCAGCGAGGAAAGCGCGGAGGCCTTGGTGGCGCGGCTCGACGATATGTGGCGGGCGAAGGTTCATGCGGTCAATCGCCTGACCCCGACCATCGTCGAAGTGGTGATCCACGCCCCGGCGGCGGCACGAGCCTTCCACCCCGGCCAATTCTACCGCCTGCAGAACTTCGAGACCCAGGCCCCAAGGGTCGACGGGACCACGCTGGCCATGGAGGGCCTTGCCATGACCGGCGCCTGGGTCGACCGGGAGGCCGGCCTGCTCGGGCTCATCATACTCGAGATGGGCGGATCCTCGGACATCTGCGCGCACCTGCGCGTGGGCGAGCCGGTCATCGCCATGGGCCCGACCGGCGCGCGAACGGAAATCGCCGGCGGCGAGACGGTGGTGCTGGTCGGCGGCGGCCTCGGCAACGCGGTGCTGTTCTCGATCGGCCGGGCGTTCCGCGCCGCCGGCAGCCGGGTGCTCTACTTCGCCGGCTACAAGAAGGCGCAGGACCGCTACAAGGTCGAGGAGATCGAGGCGGCCGCCGACGTGGTCGTCTGGGCCTGCGACGAGGCCCCCGGATTCACGCCCGGCCGGCCCCAGGACAAGGCCATCGTCGGCACCATCGTGGAGGCCATGGCGGCCTACGCCGGTGACGGGCTGGGCGAAGCGCCGATCGGGCTGGGCGAGGTGGACCGCCTCATCACCATCGGCTCGGACGGCATGATGGCGGCCGTGGCCCAGGCTCGGCACGGCATCTTGAAGCCTCACCTCAAGCCGGGCCACCGGGCGATCGGCAGCATCAACTCGCCCATGCAATGCATGATGAAGGAGATCTGCGCCCAGTGCCTACAGCCGCACCGCGACCCGGAAACCGGGCAGGAAGAGGTGGTGTTCTCCTGCTACAACCAGGACCAGCCGCTCGACTACGTGGATTTCCCGGCGTTGAAAGAGCGGCTCAAGCAGAACGAGGTGCAGGAGAAGCTGACGGCCCAGTGGATCGATCACTGCCTGAAGCAATTGAGCTTCCGGCAAAGCGCGTGACGGCCTGGCCTTGACATGCGCCGGCGGGCGCGGAGCACGAGGTCGGCCGTGACTTGATCCGCCGCCCACGACCAATCATCATGACGCACCGCGAAGAGACGCACGGCGAGCCGGATTTCCCTTGCCATTAGAGGGGCTTGTCGCATTTCAGATAGGTTCCGTCGCGAAAGAAGAAGCACGGCTTTTCCGCCGGTCGTACCAACGAATTAAGGTACGCGGTTTCGGCTGCGTCCTTTTTTTTCGCGAGGTGCGGGCGATGGCCGACGAGGACGAAATTGTTCTGAGCGAGCTCGACGACGACGAGCTGGCCCAGCAGATGATGGATGACCTCTATGACGGTCTCAAAGAGGAGATCGAAGAGGGCGTGCACATTTATCTCGCGCGCGGCTGGATGCCTTACGACATCCTGACCAAGGTGCTGGTCGAGGGCATGCGCATCGTGGGTATCGATTTCCGCGACGGCATCCTCTTCGTGCCGGAGGTCCTGCTGGCCGCCAACGCCATGAAGGGCGGCATGTTCATCCTGCGCCCGCTGCTGATCGAGACCGGGGCCGAGCAGGTCGGCAAGATGGTCGTCGGCACGGTCAAGGGCGACATTCACGACATCGGCAAGAACCTGGTCGGCATGATGATGGAGGGGGCCGGCTTCGAGGTGATCGACCTCGGCATCAACAATCCGGTCGAGAACTACCTGGAGGCCCTCGAAGAGCACAAGCCGCAGATCCTCGGCATGTCGGCCTTGTTGACCACCACCATGCCTTACATGAAGGTCGTGATCGACACCCTCAAGGAAAAGGGTATTCGCGACGACTACATCGTCCTGGTGGGCGGCGCGCCACTGAACGAGCAGTTCGCCGATGCGGTCGGCGCCGATGCCTATTGCCGGGACGCCGCCGTGGCCGTAGAAACCGCCAAGGACCTGATCGCGCGCCGGCACAACGTTCGCGCCGGAACGGCCTAAGAAGGACGGGAGCCTTGCGATGGACAGCCGCCCGGCCGAAGGCGGCCCGCCGACAACTTTGCTCATCGCCTGCGGCGCACTGGCGCGGGAGGTCGTCGACGTGATCCGGCTCAACGGCTGGACCCACTTCAGCGTCACCTGCCTGCCGGCCATCTGGCACAACACTCCGAGCAAGATTCCCGATGGCGTGCGCCGCAAGATCGACGAGGCGCGCGGGCGTTACGACCGGATCCTGGTGCTCTACGGCGATTGCGGCAGCGGGGGATTGCTCGACCGAATGCTCGAGGAAGAAGGCGTAGAGCGCATCGACGGCCCCCACTGCTATGCCTTCTACTCGGGCGTCGAGGACTTCCTGGCCGAGGCCGACAAGGACCCGACCTGCTTCTACCTCACCGACTATCTGGCCCGCCACTTCGATCGCCTGATCATCGAGGGGCTCGGCATCGACAGGCATCCGGAGCTGCTGCCGAGCTACTTCGGAAACTACACGACGCTGGTCTACCTGGCGCAAACCGAGGACGCGGGGCTCGAGGCCAAGGCCAAGGCCGCGGCCGATCGCCTGGGCCTCGCCTATCGTTACCACTTCACCGGCTATGGAGAGCTCGGCAGCTTCATCCAGGCGGCGAGCCACTGAGGACGCGACGCGACATGGCACAACTCACGATCGTCTACTGGCGGGACATCCCGGCCCAGGTGATCGTCAAGGCGGGGCGGCAGGCCGCCAAGCGGCAGCTCGACGAACGCTTCGAGAAAGCGATCGACCGGGCGGCGATGCGCGCCGACCTGAAGGATACCGATTCCTATCTGTCGGAGTGGCGGCGGGCCGAGCCGGTCACCTGCGGCGACGACCTGGAAGCCGAAGCCGAGGCCGCGGCCCGGCGCCTGGAAGAGGACTTCACCCCAGACCGGCTGCGCGAGCTCGTGTCCGCCGGCGGTTGGGACCAGGCCTGAGGAGACGGTGGCCATGTCCAATCCCGAGCAGGGGACTCTCGGTCCCTTGACCGACCGGAAGCA
>JAUVQB010000423.1 GCA_030598385.1 Alphaproteobacteria bacterium
AGCAGCCAGAGCAGGCCCGGGAAGGCGATCCACAACAGGGGAAGGGCATAGAGCGGCGGCAGGGCCCCGGCCGCCAAGGCGCCAAGCGCCATGGCCGTTGCGAGGGCGCGCCACACGCCCAGGCCGGACAGGGCTCCGGCAACCCGGTCGGGCCAAGGCGGCGCCTGGGTTTCGGCGGCCGCCGACCGATCAGCCATCAGCCGTGGCGTCCTGGGCGGCCGCGGCGTCCTGGATGGCTGCGGGAAGGTTGCGGATCCGCAAGCGCCGGATGCGCCGCGGGTCGGCCTCCATGACCTCGAAGGAGATCCCGCTGGTGGGATGGGTCACCAGCTCGCCCCGGGTCGGCACGCGCCCGGCCAGCGAGAACACCAGGCCGCCCAAGGTGTCGATATCGTTCTCGCGCTCCTCATTCGACAGCACCGGCCCGACCAGGTCTTCGAAGTCCTCGACCGTCGCCCGGGAATCCGCGACCAGAGATCCGTCGCGGCGAAACACCAGCTTGGGGCCTTCGGACACATCGTATTCGTCCTCGATTTCGCCGACGATCTCCTCGACCAAATCCTCGATCGTGATCAGACCGTCGACGCCGCCGAACTCGTCGACCACCAACGCCATGTGCACCCGCGACTGGCGCATCTCGAGAAGCAGGTCCAAGACCGGCATGGAGGGGGCGACGAACAACGCTTCGCGCA
Source organism: Alphaproteobacteria bacterium (assembly GCA_030598385.1). GTDB lineage: Bacteria > Pseudomonadota > Alphaproteobacteria > Kiloniellales > JAKSDN01 > CALJXB01. The sequence goes on from JAUVQB010000423.1 coordinate 693, forward strand.
GGGTCGTGCTGAGGTCGAATCGGCCCTTGCCGCCGACATAGTGCACCAGGTCCTTGATGTGCACGAGGCCCAGAACGTCATCCAGGGTGCCGCGATAAACCGGCACGCGCGAGTGTCCGGCCTTGCTCATGATCCGCACCAGGGGGTCCAGTCCCGTGCGCACGTCCACCGCGACGATGTCGGCGCGCGGAACCATGATGTCGTAGGCCGTTTGGTGGCGCTGTTTGAGGATGTTGGCGAGCATCGCCTTTTCATCCTCGCTGATCCGGCCGTTGGCCTCGGTCTCGCTTTCGCCCTCGCCGATCTCTTCGATGATTTCTTCGAGCGTGTGGCGCAGGCTCGAATCCGCGCCCTTGAACCCGAGCAGTTGCCGCAGCCACGCCCAGAAGCGCCCGACGCCCGCGCGGCTGCCGCTTCTCTGGCCGCCGTTGCCACGCGCGGCGCCGATCGTCGCCCGCTGTCCGCCACTCTCACTCATGATGGCTCACTCATGATGGCTCGCTCACTACGGCTTCGCTTTCACGGGCGTGCCGCCGTAAGGATTGTCGATGCCGATCCCTGCCAGGATCGCCACCTCGACGGCCTCCATCCTCTCGGCTTGGGGCGCCTCGTCATGGTCGAAACCGAGCAGATGCAGAAGGCCGTGCACGACGAGGTGACACATGTGCTCGGCGACGGATTTGCCTTGATCCCGCGCCTCGCGCAGCACCGTCTCGCGCGCAAGGATCACGTCGCCCAACAGGCACGGGCCAGTGATGCCCTGCCGCTGGCCGTTATTCGAGAAGGAAAGGACGTTGGTCGGCCGGTCCTGGTGGCGGTAGGTCCTGTTGAGGTCGCGGACCAGGGCGTCATCGGCAAGCACGATGCTCGCCTCCACCTGGCCATCGAGCCCTCGGCGGGCGCCGTCATGACAGAACACCGCCTCGGCCGCCTGGCGTGCCAGGTCCTCGAACCGCGGCTCCGCATCACGCCATAGGGGATCGCGCGCGATCACCGCGATCTCCAATACCAAAGGTGGTGGATATTGACCCATTTCATGGCGGCAAAACAGCCCGCCGGGTAGGCGCGGCGCGCGGCGCGATGCGGGGCATCGGGCAAGCGCCGCAACGTACCCGGCGGGCCGTTTTGCCCCACCGAAGGCCGCGATCTCTCGTCCGCTCACGGCCCAATTTGGATCGATGGGGCGGCCCGCTTGTGGTCGCCCCACACCACGGCGCGGGACCGCGCCTGGTGAGCAGACGAGATCTCAGCGGTGAAATGGATCAATATCCACGTCCTTTGGTATAGAACCTTTTGTCATCGAAATGGGAACAAATTTTCGCGGAGAAAGTTCCTTTCGTAGGCGGCAAACGCCTGCGAAGGTGGGTATTGGTTTGAC
>JAUVQB010000063.1 GCA_030598385.1 Alphaproteobacteria bacterium
AAAATCTTCCTCATTTTCCTACGTTTGGGGTGCACGTCATTTGGCGGGCCAATCGCACATCTCGGCTATTTCCGTAATGAGTTTGTTGGGCGACGTAAATGGATCGAAGAGCGCGCATATGCTGATTTAGTTGCGCTCTGCCAATTCCTGCCTGGACCAGCGTCGAGTCAGGTCGGTATTGGTGTTGGACTCTCAAGAGCCGGGCTATGTGGCGCGATTGCCGCTTGGCTTGGTTTCACTCTACCATCGGCACTTGTCTTGATTGCGTTCGGCTACGGTGTCGTCGCTTTCCAGGACGCCGTCGATCACGGCATCCTTCACGGCCTCAAAGTGGTTGCCGTCGCGGTTGTCGCGCAGGCGGTATGGGCTATGGCCCGCAATCTTTGCCCGGACGCAAAGCGTGCTACCATGGCGGTACTTGCAGCGGTCGCTGTTCTCGCTTCCCCGACGCCGCTCGTGCAGGTTGGTGTGATTGTATTCGGTGGGCTAGTGGGGCTCATTTCTCTTCGAGCCGAGACACCATCCGAACATGTTCCGCTCGGTATCAATGTCAACCGCCGCGTCGCGGTCGCGTCATTGCTACTATTCTTCGCCGGATTGGTCGGGCTGCCGATACTTGCAGCCGCTCATCCCTCGCACACACTTGCCCTCGTCGAAAGCTTCTATTCGTCTGGTTCGCTGGTGTTTGGCGGTGGTCACGTTGTCTTGCCGCTCTTGCAGGCCGAAGTTGTTCCGCCTGGTTGGGTTTCGAACGATGCATTCCTCGCCGGGTACGGCGCGGCGCAAGCGGTTCCCGGCCCTCTCTTCACGTTCGCAGCCTACGTTGGAGCCGTGATGAAGCCGGTACCAAACGGATTGGTCGGCGCGATTGTTTGTCTCGTCGCGATCTTCGTCCCGTCATTTCTACTTGTTGTCGGCGCTCTCCCGTTCTGGGATGCGTTGCGGCGAATTAAGGCAATGCAGGCTGCTCTTCTCGGTATCAACGCCGCTGTTGTCGGGATTCTGCTCGCCGCGCTATACAACCCGGTGTGGACGAGTGCGATCCTAGTCCCAGCGGATTTCGGACTGGCGATTGGGGCATTTACCCTGCTGGTGTTCTGGAAATTACCACCATGGCTCGTCGTCATTCTAACAGCACTCGGCGGCTGGTCGATCGCCGCTCTTCCGTCGATGCTATCATGAGGTTGAATTAGCGATGTCTACGAACGAAATAGTTCGCAACCATGGATGATGAGGGCCTATGCGCTGGCCGCATAGCATCACCAATGTCCGAGTCGGGTCACAAGGCGACTCTTTGTGAGCCTATGGAAAACGTCCGTTGTTGAGGGCAAGGCGGACGTAATTAGCGCCAAACCGGACATCTCCGAATTACCAGCGATAAGGCCTTGGGTGTTTTGGACGCGGAGGTGCCGGACGCTCAGCGGCGGCCGAACAGGCGCTCGATGTCGGCCAGCTTCAGCTCGACATAGGTCGGCCGGCCGTGGTTGCACTGGCCGGAGTGGGGCGTCGCCTCCATCTGTCGCAACAGCGCGTTCATCTCCGCCGCGTTCAAGAGCCGCCCGGCCCTGACCGAACCGTGGCAGGCCATGGTCGAGCAGACCGCCTCCAGAGCGGACCGCAGCGCGAGCGCCTCGCCCAGCTCGGCCAGCTCGTCGGCGAGATCGCGCACCAGGCCCTGAATGTCGACCTCGCCCAGCAAGGCCGGGGTCTCGCGCACCACCACGGCGCCGGGGCCGAAGGCCTCGAGCCCGAGCCCGATCTCGGCCAGCTCCTCGGCCCGGGCGGCGAGCCGCTCGGCGGCCGGCTCGTCGAGCTCCACCACCTCGGGCAACAGCAGGAGCTGGGCGGCGACCCGGCCGGCCGAGAGCTGCTCTTTCATGCCTTCGTAGACCAGGCGCTCGTGGGCCGCGTGCTGGTCGACGATGATGATCCCGTCGCTGTTCTGGGCGACGATATAGGTACCGTGCAGCTGGGCCCGCGCGGCGCCCAAAGGATAGGCCTCGGCGGGCGCTTCCTCGCCGACGGCGACGTTTTCCTCGCGCGCCGCCTCCCCATTGGCGCCTGTCGGCCGCGCACCGGGAATCTGGGCAAGCCCCGGCAAGGGCGCGTGGTAGGCGGCCGCCGCCTCGGCGAGGCCGCGCGGCAGCGTCGTTCTGGTGCCGGCCTGGGAATAGACCGGCCCGGCGCCCCGGCTCGGTAACATCGCGCCCGGTGTCATCGCCCCTAGCGCCGCCGTCGAGACCGTGGTCGAGGCGCGGTGCCCGGCCTCGGCGAGCGCGTGCTTGGCGGCGCTCACGATCAGGCCGCGCACCAGGGCGGGATCGCGGAAGCGCACCTCGGTCTTGGCCGGATGGACGTTGACGTCGACCAGGGCCGGCGGCACTTCCAGGAACAAGGCCAGCATGGGGTGGCGGTCGTGCGCCAGAAAGTCGCGATAGGCCCCGCGCACCGCGCCGTAGAGCAGCTTGTCGCGCACCGGCCGGCCGTTGACGAAGAGGTACTGGGCCTGGGAATTGGCCCGGTTGAGGGTCGGCAGGCCGATGTGGCCGGTCAGGCGAAGGCCTTCGCGCTCGGCGTCGATCGCCAGCGCGTTCTCGGCAAAGTCGCGGCCGAGGATCGCCGCGAGACGGCTCAGGCGGGACTCGAAGAGCTCGCCCTGGGCGGCCGGCAGGTTCAGGAGATCGCGCCGGCCGTCGCTCAAGACGAAGCCGACCCCATGGTGCGCCATGGCAAGCCGCGTCAGGGCGTCGCGCGCCTGCATCTGCTCGGCCCGCGCCGATTTGAGGAACTTGAGTCGCGCCGGGGTCGCGTAGAACAGGTCGCGCACCTCGACCCGGGTGCCGCGGCCGAGCGCCGCCGGCGCGGCCTCGCCCTTCAGCCCGCCTTCGACGGTGAGGCTCCAGGCCTCGCCAGCGTCGGCAGCATCGGCGGCATCGGCGGCGCCCGCCGCCCGGCTGGTGACGGTCATGCGGCTGACCGCCCCGATCGACGGCAGGGCCTCGCCGCGGAAACCGAGGGTCAAGATGTGGACCAGATCGTCCTCGGGCAGCTTCGAGGTGGCATGGCGCTCGACGGCGAGGGCCAGCTCCCCCGGCGTCATGCCGTGGCCGTCGTCGCTCACCGAGAGATAGCTTCGCCCGCCGTCGTTGAGCACCGCCTCGATGTTCCGGGCGCCCGCGTCGAGGGCGTTCTCCAGCAACTCCTTGAGGGCGGCCGCCGGACGCTCGACCACCTCGCCGGCAGCGATGCGGTTGACCAGGGTCTCCGGCAGCAGGCGCAGGCTCATGACGCGGCCTCGTCCGATCCCGCCGCCGCCTGCAGATAGTCCCGCGCCAAGCGCTTGCCCTCCTCCACGGCCGGTTGGTCGAAGGGGTTCACGCCGAGCAGACCGGCGGCAATCACCGTTTCTAACATGAAGTGCATCATCAGGGCGCCGAGCTGGTATTCGCCAAGCTCGCGCAGGCGAAACTGGCGCACCGGCCGGCCGTTGCGGGCGAGCGTGTCCGCCGTCGCGCGCGCCATGGCGTCCAGCAGATCACCGAGGCTGCGCCCGCCAAGATACATCAAGCCTGCGCTATCGGCCCGCGCCGGCTCGACTAGCTCTATTCTGGGGCCGAGGCCGGCGGTCTCCAGGCTGACGATCGTGAACAGCTTGTCTTGGGGCCCCGCCAGATAGAGCTGGAGCTGGGAGTGCTGATCGGTGGCGCCGCGGGCGTCGATCGGGGTCAGGCCCAAGCCGTCCTTGCCCAGGCTCTCGGCCCAGAGTTGGCGATGCCACAGCCCGAAGGTCGCCAGACGGTCCACGTAGGTCATCAGCACGTTCTGCGTCACCCGGCGGTCCTGGGCGAGGCCGACCGCGATCGCCGCGCCCAGGGCGGGCGGGGCGTCGCCGGCGGTCGCCGCGCCCAAGCTCGCGTCGAGCACCTCGCAGGCGCCGGCGCGGAACGCCTCGGCGTCGAGCCCGGCGATCATCGCCGGCAGCGCGCCGACGGCGGAAAACACCGAGAAGCGGCCACCCAGCTCCGGATCGTGCGGCAGCCGAACACAGCCGTAAGCATCGGCCAGGGCGCCGAGGGTGCCGCTGCCGGGTTCGGTGATTACGACGAGACGGCGGGCAACGCCATCGCGCCCCAGCGCCGCCTCCAGCCGAGGCAAGATTACCAGCAACTGCGCCAGGGTCTCCGCCGTGCCGCCCGATTTCGAGACGGCCAGCACGCCGGTCTCGGCGAAATCGAGGCGCTCGAGCAGCGCCTCGAAGCTGTCGGGGTCCACGTTGTCGAGGAACCGCAGACGCGGCGTGCCCGCGGCCGGGCCGACCCCGCGCTCGGCGAGCGCGGCGAGGCTTTGCCCGCCCAAAGAGGAGCCACCGGTGCCGAGCACCAGCACCTCGGCACAGGTGTCGCGAAACGACCGGCTGATCTCGCCGCAGGCCTTGAGATCGTCGCTGAGCCGCGGGGCGGTCAGAAACGCGAGCGACCCGTCCGCGCCGGCGGCGGCAAGCTTCGCCAGGACCGGGGCCGCAGCCTCCAACAGACGTGCGAGCGACGTGGCGCTCAGGCCACCCTCGCCGATGGTGTCGGCCAGAGCGCACTCGATCAACTGTTGATAGGGCATGGAAGGAAGGACCGCGGAAATTGCTCGGAGGCCACTCTAGCAAAGCCGCCGGCCACTCAAAAGGCACAGGCGGGAGTCTGCCGGGAGTCTGCCGGGAGTCTGCCGGGAGTCCGCCGCGTTTCCGCCTGATTCCGCCCGATTCCGGAACCGTCCGCTCAGCCGTTCTCCTCGGCCGCGGGCTTTTCGGACGCGACTCCGTCGGGCCGCCCGACGATCACCACGGTCAGATCCTCGGCGCGGAACAGTTCGCGCGCGACCCGTTGGGCGTCTTCCACCGTCACCGCATCGATCAGGTCGTTGCGGATATTCACGTAGTCGATGCCGAGGTCGTCCAACTGGATGCCGAGCAGCGTGCCGGCGATGCCGGAGGTGCTGGAAAAGCGCAGAGGATAGGACCCGGTCATGTAGGTCTTGGCGTCGTCGACCTCCTCGGCCGTCGGGCCCTCCGCGCCCATGCGCGCCCATTCTTCGCGAATCACCTCGAGGGATTCGCCGGCCCGCGCGTTCGCCGTCGCCACGCCGCCCCTGACGAGCGCCGCATGCTCCAGGGAGCTGAGGTAGGAGTAAACGGAGTAGGCCAGCCCCCGCTTCTCCCGCACCTCGGCATAAAGGCGCGAGCTGAAGCCGCCGCCGCCGAGAATACGGTTCGCCACGTGGGCCGCGTAGAAATCCGGATCATCGCGCATGAGGCCCTTGTGGGCGAAGGTCATCACGCTCTGCGGCAGGTCGCGTTCGATGACCAGCACCTCGCCCTTCGCCTGGGGCTCCACCTCGGGCAGATCGTAAGGCGCGGCCTCGGCCGGCAGGCCAAGAAACGCATGATCCAAGAGGGGCCGCAGTTCTTCGGCGGTGATATCGCCCACGACGGACACGATCAACGCATCGCGGGCGAACCGCTCGGAGACGAAGCGTCTCATGTCGTCGACGCCGATGGCCTGGATGCTTTCGGGGGTGCCGTGGACCGGTCGGCTATAGGGATGGCCGGGGAACATCATCTCGCGCAGCGCCCGCCGCGCGATGACGTTGGGGTTCTCGGAGTCCTGCGCGAGCTGGACCTGAATCTGGCTGCGAATGCGCCCCACCGGCTCTTCATCGAAACGCGGCTCGCCCAAGGCCAGACGCAGGAGGTCGAAAGCCGTCTGCCGGTTCTCCGTCAGGGTGCGCAGGCTGCCCCGAAAGGTCTCCAGCCCGGCATCGAAACTGAGCCTGATGGAGAGGTTCTGCAGCCGCGCCTGAAAGGCCTGGGAATCGAGCTCGCCGGCGCCCTCGTCGATGAGGCCGGAGACCAGGTAGGCCAAGCCCTCCTGGCCTTCGGGGTCGAGCACCGCACCGCCGACCAAGGCCATGTCCAGCGACAGAATCGGATTGCTGTGGTCCTCGACCAGCCACGCCGTGATGCCGCCGGGGCTGGTCACCTGCTGCACTTCGACGGCCCGCGCTGGCAGGCCCGTCGCGAGCGTCAAGAGGGCGGCGAGAAAAAAGCTGGGAATTCGCATGGCGGCCCCTCGCGTCACGATGTCGGTTTGGGCAGTAGGACGCCGGTCGCCGAGCGCCGGTCGTCGAACACGGCCTTGGCCGCGTCGTTCACTTGCTCGACGGTCACCGCCTCTATCCGCTCGGGCCAGCTCTCGACATGCGCCACCGTCTGGCCGGTGGTCAGCGCCCGGCCGAAAATTCGCGGGCCGCTGCCAAGGGAATCCCGGGCATAGACCGCAGCGGCAACCATGCGCCGCTTGGCGGCCTCCACCTCTTCCTCGCTGACGCCCTCTTCGAGCAGGCGCGCCAATTCCGCGCGCAGGGCGGCCTCGACCTGGTCGAGCGGCACATCGGGCCGCGGCGAGCCGAACAGCGTGAAGCTGGAGAGGTCCAGGTTGCTGGCGCTATAGGCGCTGCCGGCGCTGGCCGCGACGGCCTGCTCCACCACGAGCGCGCGATAAAGGCGGCTGGTGCTTCCGCTGCCGAAGATTTCGTCCAGCACTTGCAAGGCTTCGGCGTACTCGCTGGCGCCCGCCTGATAGCTCGGCGCCAGGTAGCTGATGGTCACCGACGGCTGGCGCACGCGCGCGTGCTCCAAGATGACCCGACGGGCCGCATTCTGCCGCGGCTCCGGCGGCCGCTGGCGCACCGGCAGCTCGCGCGCGGGAATGACGCCGTAATGGGTCTCCGCCAGGGCGCGCACCTCATCTGCGTCCACATCTCCGGCTACGATCAGGACCGCGTTGTTGGGCGCGTACCAACGCCGGTAGAAGGCGATCGCATCCTCGCTGGTGAGCGAACGGATCTCCTCCTCCCAGCCGATCACCGGCAAGCCATAGGGATGATTGAGGAAGAGCACGGCGCGCAACGCCTCGCCGAGTTGTGAGCTCGGCTCGCGATCGATACGGCTACTGCGCTCCTCCAGCACCACGTCGCGTTCCGGCAGGACCACCTCGTCGGTCAGCTTGAGGTTCGTCATGCGGTCGGCCTCGTGTTTCATGACGATTCCCAGGCGGTCCTTGGCGACGGTCTGGAAGTAGCCGGTATAGTCATAACTGGTGAACGCGTTTTCCTGGCCGCCGTTGCGGGCGATGATGTCCGAGAACTCGCCGGGACCGAGCGTCTCGGTTCCCTTGAACATGAGGTGCTCCAGGAAATGGGCGATGCCCGATTTGCCCAAGGGTTCGTCGGCGGCGCCGACCTTGTACCAGAGCATATGCGTCACGATGGGCGCGCGCCGGTTGGTAACGACCACGACCTCAAGGCCGTTGTCGAGCGTGAAGGATTCCGGGTCGAAGACCC
>JAUVQB010000389.1 GCA_030598385.1 Alphaproteobacteria bacterium
CGGGTCATGGCCGCGATCGCGGAGTTGGCGGTGGCCAGCATGGGATCCACGGCGACCACTTTGCGGTTGCCGATATCCTCGGGCAGCTTCAGGTAGTATTGGATGGCCTCCAGGGTCTGGGGATCGCGGTAGAGGCCGATGTGGCCGACCCGCGCCGAGGGCACCAGGTCCAACAGGCCGTCCAGCAGCCCGTTGCCGGCCCGTAGGATCGAGACGAAGACGAGCTTCTTGCCTTTGAGTGCGGGCGCTTGCATTTCCGCCAGCGGAGTCCGGATCGTCCTTGTCGTCAGCTCGAGGCCCCGCAGCGCATCGAACCCCAGAAGCAGGCTGGTCTCGCGGAGTAACTGGCGGAATTGGGCGGAGGGCGTATCGACCGAACGCATCAAGGTCAATTTGTGCTGAACCAGCGGATGATCGACGACGGTGACCTTGGTGGACATGGCGCTCCCCTGAAGTTTGTTGTGCCGACTCATTAGAACACGCTGCCGCCCCGGACTCCCAACCGCTTAGCGATGCGGGGGGGCGCGTGCGCGGCGTTCACGCCTGGCGGCGCTGCCGGGCCCCGAAGGCGACCTCCCAGCCCTTCGGACTGAAGCCTTCGACGATGTCTTCGAGCCGCTTCATGTCCTTGGCCACGGCGGGCCGGGCCGCGATCCGCTCGAACCAGTTCTTGACGTTGGGATAATCGTTGAGGTCCTGACGTTGGCGCTCGTGCAGCCGGCACCAGGGAAAGATTGCCATGTCCGCGATGGTGTAGTCATCGGCGGCGACATAGTCGTGCGCCGCCAGGCGCTTGTCGAGGACACCGTAGAGCCGTCCGGCCTCGTTGGTGTAGCGCTCCTGGGCATAGGGCAGGACGACCGGGTTGCCGGGGCGCATGGGGGCGTAACGGTTGAAGTGGTGGGCCTGGCCCAGCATCGGCCCGAAACCGCCCACCTGCCACATCAGCCATTGCAGCGTCTCCCATCGCTTGGCCGGCTCGTCCGGCAGAAAGCGGCCGGTCTTGTCGGCCAGATAGAGCAGGATCGCCCCCGATTCGAACAGCGCAATCTCTTCCCCGCCGGGCCCGTCGTGGTCGACGATTGCCGGGACCTTGTTGTTGGGGCTGATTTGCAGGAAGGCGGGGTCGAACTGTTCGCCCGTGTCGATGTCGATCCAGGTGACCCGATACGCGAGGCCCGTCTCCTCGAGCATGATGTGAATCTTCTGGCCGTTGGGCGTGGCGGCGGAGTAGAGGTCGATCATGGCCAATGGCCTCCCGATGTGGCCTCCCGATGTGGCCTCCCGATGTGGCCTCCCGATATGGCCTCCCGTCATGGCACCGCGGCTGGCCGGCGCTTGGTGAGCTTAGTCCCCCTGAGCCTCGGCCTCCAGTCCCGCCCAGATCTCGGCGATCTGCGCCTTGATGGCGAGGGCGTCCTGCCAGCGGTCCGAGAGCTCGAAGCCGTCGGCGCCGGTGATGGCGTATTCCTTCGGGCCCAGCTCGCAGAGGAAGTTGAGCGTGGCGGCCGCCGACGCCCGTGTGCGCCACAGCCGGAAGCCTTCCTCCCACCAACCGAGGAACAGTTCGAACCAGTCCTTATGTTGGGGGAAGGCAATGGGTAGCTGAACCTGCTCGCGCGAAGCAACTCGCCCCTGGAAGGCATCGGCCCGCTGCAGGACAAGGGTGATCTGCCCACGAACCTCATCGCTGATCGGCCAGCCAAACTCGCGCGCCACGACGAAGTGAGAGAGGTCGGCCGACAGCCGCATCTCCGGCACTGCGTCCATCAACTGCAGGGTATAGAGCAGGTCTGTCGTGATGGAGTCGCGATGGGTCTCTATCGTGACCGGCAGTTCAGCCGTTTCGCACAACCTCAGCCAGCCGCGCACATAGGCGGCGCCGGCTTCGACGGTGAAGGGGTAGGCCTGGCCAATGATGTTGAGGTGACGCGCGCCAAGATCGCCGGCGAGGCCGATCGCCGGTTCCAGGTCGGCGATGGATTTGGGGAAGGCCGTCACCGTGGCGGCGAGGCCGGTGCGCTGGAGCAGCGGGCCGATGCGCCCTGCGATGGCATCGCTCGCTACGACGTCGACTCCGTCATAGCCGGCCGCGGCGATCATCTCGAGCTTCTGCTCCAGCGACCATTCGAGGCCGTCCGGCCGCCGCCGCTCCATGGCCCACATGGACTGAAACACCTCGAGCCTCTGCATAGCCTCCTGCCTCGTAAGCGCCCGGCGACGGCGAGCCAGATCGCCGCCGCCTCATCGCCAGGCTATGGCCCGGCGCCGTTTGATGATAGAGGGAAAGAGTGGGAGATGGAGACGTCATGGCGGAAGCC
>JAUVQB010000139.1 GCA_030598385.1 Alphaproteobacteria bacterium
GACTTGGCGCGGTGGCGCGACAGGTCGATGCCGAGCTCCTCCATCACCGAGATCGCGAAGGGATCGATCTCGCCGGCACGGACGCCGGCGGAATCAACGTAGATCTTGTGGCCCAGAAAGTGCTTCAGGAGGCCTTCAGCCATGGGCGAGCGGACGGAATTGAGCGTGCAGCTGAACAGGACGGCGCGGGGCAGGTCCTCCATTCGACCCTAACCCCGGATATGCAGGACGCACAGCAGGGTGAACAGGCGCCGCGCGGTGTCGAAGTCGAGCTCGACGCGGCCGTTGAGCCGCTCGCGCAGGATCTCCGAGCCCTCGTTGTGGAGGCCGCGTCGGCCCATGTCGATGGCTTCGATCTTGGAGGGGCTCGCCGTCTTGATGGCGCCGAAATAGCTTTCGCAGACGGTGAAGTAGTCCTTCACGATGCGCCGGAAGGGGGCGAGCGGCAATGCCACGGTCTCGATCGGCTGGTCCGCTTCGTTGCGCACGTCGAACAGCAGCCGGTTGTCTTGAACCGAGAGATGCAGGCAATAAGGCCCGGGGTGGTCGCTGGCCAGCGCGAAATGATTCTCCTCCAGCAGGTCGAACATGGCCACGGCGCGCTCGTGCTCGACGTCAGCGCTGCGCCGCACCACGGTGCGCTCGTCGAGGTTTATGTTGACCAGCCGGCTGGTCCCGCTGTTGTCTTGCCCGCCGCTCATCTTTCTTCCGCGTGTAGGGGCCCTCGCGAATCCTCGGGAATTCGGCGGCATCCTACAAGGGTGGGATTAACACTCGTCGTCATCCCTCAGACGGATGGTCAGGGAGAGCGCATGGGCGTCGAGGCCCTCGGCGCGGGCAAGCGTGACGGCCGTGGGGCCGATTGCCGCCAGGGCCTCTGGCGTGCAGCCGATGAGGGAGCTGCGCTTCATGAAGTCGAGCACCGAGAGGCCGGAGGAAAAGCGGGCGCTGCGCGCCGTCGGCAAAACATGGCTCGGCCCGGCGACATAGTCGCCGACGGCCTCCGGCGTATGGCGGCCGAGGAAGATGGCGCCGGCGTGGCGCACCCGCTTGGCGAGATCCTCGGGCGCCTCGGTGGCGATCTCCAGATGCTCGGGCGCGATCCGGTCGATCAGCGCCGGGGCCTCGCCCAGCTCGCCCACCAGGACAATGGCGCCATGAGCCTGCCAGGAGGCGCCGGCGATCTCGCTGCGCGGCAGGGCCTGCAGGTGGACCTCGACGGCGCGCTCGACCGCCGCAGCGAAGTCCCGGTCGTCGGTGATCAGGATGGCCTGCGCCGCGGTGTCGTGCTCGGCCTGGGACAAGAGATCCGCGGCAATCCAGCGCGGATCGTTCAGGCCGTCCGCCACCACCAGGATCTCCGAGGGGCCGGCGATCAGGTCGATGCCGACGATGCCGAAGACCTGGCGCTTGGCCGCCGCCACATAGGCATTGCCCGGCCCGACGATCTTGTCGACCGGCGGAATGCTCTCGGTGCCGTAGGCGAGCGCAGCCACCGCCTGGGCGCCGCCGATGCGATAGATCTCGTCGATCCCGGCGGCCGCCGCCGCGGCCAGCACCAGCGGGGCGATCCGCCCGTCCGGCGTCGGCACCACCATGACCAGGCGCTCGACGCCCGCCACCTTGGCGGGCAGCGCGTTCATCAGCACCGAGGAGGGATAGGCCGCCGTGCCGCCGGGCACATAGAGGCCGGCGGAGGCGAGCGCCGTCCAGCGGTGGCCGAGGCGCACCCCGTCAGCGTCGTGGTAGTCGAGGTCCTCGGGCGTCTGACGGCGGTGATAGTCGGTGATACGCCGCGCGGCCTCTGCAAGCGCGGCGAGCTCCGCCTCGGCGCAGGCGGCCTCGGCCGTCCTGATCTCCTGAGCGGTGATCCTCAGCTCCTGGGGCGTGAGCTGCAGCCGGTCGAAGCGCCGGGTGTAGTCGATGACCGCGGCATCGCCCCGCTCGCGTACCTCGGCGAGGATCGCCGCCACCGCCTGGTCGACCTCCTCCTCGGTCTCGCGTTTGGCCGCCAGAAAGGCCGCGAAACGCGCCTCGAAGTCGGGCTCAGCAGTGGTCAGGCTAAGCGGCATCGGCCGCCTCGCGAAAGCGGTCGATCCAGCCGGCCATCTCCTTCGGCCGGGTCTTCAGCGCCGCCCGGTTGACGATCAGCCGCGCGCTGATCCGGGCGATTTCTTCGACTTCCACCAAATCGTTGGCAGCCAAGGTCGCGCCGCTCGAGACCAGGTCGACGATGCGCCGGCAGAGCCCCAGGCCCGGCGCCAACTCCATCGCGCCGCTGAGCGTGATGCACTCGGCCTGGACGCCGCGCCGGGCGAAATGCCGCCGGGTGATGCGGGGATATTTGGTGGCGATGCGGATGTGGCTCCAGCGCGCCGGATCGTCGCGTTCGCCGATTTCCCTCGGTTCGGCCACCGACAGGCGGCACTGGCCGATCTTCAAGTCGACCGGGGCATAGAGCTCCGGATAGTCGAACTCCATGATGACGTCGTTACCGGCGACGCCAAGCTGGGCCGCGCCGAATGCCACGAAAGTGGCCACGTCGAAGCTGCGCACCCGCACGATCTCCAGCGCCGGCTGGTTGGTGGCGAATCGCAGTTGGCGGGCGTCCTCATCGGCGAAGGCGGCCTCGGGCTCGACGTCCGCGCGCGCCAACAGCGGCGTCAATTCGCCCAGGATGCGCCCCCTTGGCACCGCCAGGGTGAGTCGATTGTTGGCGGCCATCGGCACCCTCTCGCGGCCTACTCGCTCGCCCCGGACTCGGCCCCGGACTCGGCCCCGGCTGTGTCCGCCGCGCGGGCCTCACTCTCCTCGGTCTCGTGCAGCGGCAGCCAGGGGGTTGCCCAGGGTTCGCCCAGATCCTCGAGAAAGCAGGCGATGGAACTGACCTCGAGGCGCACCAGAGCGCCGCCGGAAAACACCAGGGTGAGCGCATTGGGACGCGCCTCGACGGTCAGCAGGCTAAAGACCTGGTCCTTATCCCTGAGGTCGAGCTTCTGGGTCCGCACCCCCCGCACGTTCTCGATGCAGAGGCCGGCGTTCACCCGTTCGTAGAGAGGCCTGGGTCCGGCGTCCTCGAAACGGGCGTCCTCCTGGCCGTCCATCCGAGCGTCCGCCTGGGTGTCCGCCCGGGAGTCCGGCGTTTGGGATTCGCCGTCCGACGCCGCCTCGCCGGCCGGGTCCGGCTTCACCTCGGGGTCCTCCCATCGAAAGCGGCTGATGACCATGACGAAGCGCTTCGCGCGCGCCTGATAGGTCATCTCGGCGGGGCGCACGACGGCGTCCTGCAACATGGCAGCCATGACTGCCATGTCGTCGAGGTCGCGGGCGCGCAGCTTGAGGTGGCGGGGTCTGACCATGCGGGCTGTATTATCACACCAAGGGGATTAATCCGAGATCCGCTCGATGTCGGCGCCACAGGCCGACAGCTTCTCCTCAATCAATTCGTAGCCGCGGTCGAGATGATAGACCCGGCTAACCAGGGTCTCCCCCTCGGCCACCAGACCGGCGAGCACCAGGCTTACGCTGGCCCTGAGGTCGGTCGCCATGACCGGCGCGCCGGTCAGGCCGGCCTGGCCCCGCACCAGGGCCGAGGCGCCGTGCACGTTGATGTTGGCGCCCATGCGCATCAGTTCCGGCACATGCATGAAGCGGTTCTCGAAAATGCTTTCGGTGATCATCGAGGCACCCTCGGCGGTCGCCATCAAGGCCATCATCTGAGCCTGCAGGTCGGTCGGGAAGCCGGGGAACGGCTCGGTCATGACGTCGACGCCGGATAGCCGCCCGTTGGCCCGCTTGACCGAGAGGCCGCGGTTGGTCTCGGAGATCTCGACGCCGGCCTGGGCGAGCGCCTCCAGCACCGCGCGCAGGTGCTCGGGCTTGGCGCCCACCAGGTTCAGGTGCCCGTCGGTGATGGCCGCCGCCATGGCGTAAGTGCCCGCTTCGATGCGGTCGGGAATGACCGCGTGGCGCGCGCCATGCAGCCGGTCGACCCCGTAGATGACCAAGGTGTCGCTGCCGAGGCCGGTGATGGCCGCGCCCATGCGGATGAGGCAGGCCGCGAGGTCGGCGATCTCCGGCTCTCTCGCGGCGTTGACCAGGCGGGTCTCGCCCTTTGCCAGCACCGCCGCCATCATGAGGTTCTCCGTCGCCCCGACCGAAACCGTCGGGAACACGATCTCGGCGCCGGTCAGCCCGTGCGGCGCACGGGCGTGGATATAGCCGTCCTGCAGTTCGATCGTCGCGCCCAGTTGCTCCAGCCCCTTGAGGTGGAGGTCCACCGGCCGCGTGCCGATGGCGCAGCCGCCGGGCAGCGAGACCTCGGCCTCGCCGGCGCGCGCCACCAGCGGCCCCAGCACCAGCACGCCGGCCCGCATCTTGCGCACCAGGTCATAGGGTGCCCGGCTGCTGGCTAGCTTGCCGGCGGTGAGCTCGAGCACCCGGCCACCCTGTCCGTCTGTGTGGCCGCCCGCCTCGCTGCCGCCGTTGAGCACGATGTCGACCCCGTGCTGGGCCAAGAGGCCGGCCATGGTGGTGATGTCGTTCAGGTGCGGCAGGTTGGTAAGCGTCAGCGTCTGGTCGGTCAGCAGGCTTGCCGCCATCAGCGGCAGCGCCGCGTTCTTCGAGCCGCTGATCCGGATGTCCCCCGTCAGGGGGCGGCCGCCGCGAACACGTATTTGGTCCATTCAACAAATTCCTAAGTCTGGGCAGGTTTGCGTGGGTGCCCCCGAAGCATGGGCCCGATCACGGATCCGCCGGCCTGAGGCCCCGCGAGTGCAACGAGGCGCGGGCGGGTGGCGGCCTTTTACTCTAGGGGCCGCCCACCCTCAAGCCCTGGCCTCAAGGCTCGGGCTCCCGCGCCCGGGCCGTCGAAGGCGCTTCGGTCGCCGTCTGCTTTTCGTCAATCTTAGCCATCCCGGTGTCCTCAGCCGCTCGGGGGGCCGCCCGGGGGGCCGCCCGGGCCCGGGCCTGGGACTTGCGACGGCGCAGGTTTTCTCGCAGGGCCGCGGCACGGCGCTGATCGCGCACGTCTTGCCTGGATGCGTTCGGCTTGCCGGGATCCGCGCTCATGAGGGCGGCACTCTGGGTGTCAAATGCGGCAAGGTCAAGGCAGAGTGGGAGGCGCCAA
>JAUVQB010000498.1 GCA_030598385.1 Alphaproteobacteria bacterium
ATCCTTGTCCATGCCGGGAGGATAGGGCTGACAGTCCGGCAGGGTAAGCCTATGGGCCTGAGGCTAGTGTGGGGTAACTTGACATGACCTCTTGGTTTCGTGTGTTCCCACCGCCTCCCCCTGTTTGTTGTTTTGCCCGACCTCACGCAGGCAGGTCTACGGCTTCACCGCCGATCACACGGTTGTGCAGCGCCATGTCGATGTTGCCGCCGCTGAGCACGACGACGCAGGTCCCGGGATCTTCGATCAGCCCGGCCTTAAGGGCCGCGATTCCGACGGCGCCGGAGCCCTCGATGATTTGGCGCTCCTGCCAATAGGCGTGGGCCACCGCATCGGCGATCCGCTCTTCGCTCACCAAATGGAGCTCGTCGACCAGATCGCGCACCATGGCGAAGGTGTAGCGGTTGTCGAGCCCGATGCCGCCGCCCAGGGCGTCGGCCAAAGTCGGTAATTCCGCGACCGGCACGGGCTTGCCGGCCCGCTGGCTCTCGATCATGGCCGCGCCGCGTTCCATGGAGACGCCGACGACGCGGATGTCCGGCTTCAGCGACTTGGCGGCCCTAGCGACGCCGGCGATCAGGCCGCCGCCCGACAGCGGGACGACGAGGGTCTCCGCCTCCGGCAACTGCGCCAGGATCTCAAGGCCCAGGGTCCCTTGCCCGGCGATGACATGGGGATGGTCGAAGGGCGGCAGCATGGTCCGGCCGTCCTCGGCAACCAGCCGGTCGGCCTCGATCTGAGCGTCGTCCTGGGATTCGCCGACGATGCGCACCTCGGCCCCCTGCGCCTTGATGCCGTCCACCTTGTTCTGCGGCACCAGGCGGGACATGCAGATGATGCAGGAGACGCCCGCCTCCCGCGCCGCATAGGCGAGGCCGCGGCCGTGGTTGCCGGTCGAGACCCCCACGACGCCGTTGGCGCGCTGGGCTTCGCTCAGTCGGCGTACGGCATTGATGGCGCCGCGCAATTTGAAGCTGCCCGTGATCTGCTGGTGTTCGAGCTTGAGATGGACGTCCGCGCGCCCGGACTCGCTCAGGGCCTCGCTCAAGGACTCCGATCGCAACAGCGGCGTCTCGCGCAATCGCCCGGCCAAGATTTCCCCGGCTGCTTCGATTTCCGCAAGGCTCACGGTGTCGCCGGTCACCGTCTCACCGCCCGTCCAGCGCCGCGTTCACCGCGTCCCACTTGGCATCCGGTACCACCACAAGCTTGCCGACGAAGCCCTTGGCCATGAAGTCGCTCTGGGCCTTGTGAAACTGCGACAGGCGATAGAGGCCGCCCAACAGCGCCTTGATCTTGCCGGCCTCGATATAGCCGACCAGATGGCGGAACGCGGCGCGGGTGCCCTGGGAGGAGCCGTGCAGCTCCAGGTGCTTCAGGTACATGGTCCGCACGTCGAAGGGCACGACGGCCCCGCCCATGGCGCCGGCGCAGATGTAGCGGCCCTCCGGTCGGAGGATCTGCAGCAGGTCACCGAACAGCGGGCCGGCCACCAGGTCGGTCACCACGTCGATGTCGGCCTCATCGGTAGCCGCCGCGACCGCCGCTTTCAAATCGCCCTCGCCGCGATGAATCACCGCCTCGGCACCAATGGCCTTCA
>JAUVQB010000405.1 GCA_030598385.1 Alphaproteobacteria bacterium
ACCTCGTGATCGCCGGCTGCGCCATCCTCGAGGCGATCTGCGAGCTCTGGCCGGCCGGCCGCTTGTGCGTGGCGGACCGGGGCTTGCGCGAGGGCATGCTGCTGACGCTCATGGCCGGCGACGGGGCCGTCCAGGGGGCCGTCCAGGGGGCTGTCCGGGGCGCAGCCCCAACGAGCCCCCGCGCGCCCGCTCCATGAGCGCAAGCCGGGGTGGGCCGCGCGGCGGAAAGCGAACCCGGCGCGGCACCAAGGCCGGCGGGTTTTCCGGACGCAGCCTGAAAGAGAAGGTCCGCACCGCCAAGGGGCGCAGCACCTCCTCGACGCGCTGGCTGAAGCGGCAGCTCAGCGACCCCTATGTGGAGGAAGCCCAGCGGCGCGGCTACCGGGCGCGCTCCGCCTTCAAGCTCGCCCAGATGGACGATAAGCTGCGGCTGATCCGGCGTGGCGCCCGGGTGCTCGACCTGGGCGCGGCGCCCGGCAGCTGGTCTCAGGTCGCGCTCGAGCGCGCCGGCGCCCAAGTGGTCGGCATCGACCTGGAGGAAGTGGAGCCGCTCGCCGGGGCCACCTTCCTCGTTGGCGACGTGCGCGAGCCGGAGACGGCCGAGCGCTTGCGGGCGGCGCTCCCCGGCCCGGCGGATCTGGTGATGAGCGACATGGCGGCCGCGGCGACCGGCCACGGGCCGACCGACCATCTGCGCACCATGGCCCTGGTCGAGGCCGCGCTCGACATCGCCGAGGCGCTGCTGGCGCCGGGCGGGGCCTTCGTCGCCAAAGTCCTCCAGGGCGGGACGGAGGCCGGCCTGTTGGCCCGCCTGAAGCGCGGATTCCGGAAGGTCCAGCACATCAAGCCGCCGGCCAGCCGCAAGGATTCGGCGGAACTCTACGTAATCGCGACCGGGTTCCGCGGCGTGCCAGAGGAGCCGGACAGCCGCCCGGAAGAGCCGCCGGAAGGCGCGCCGCAAGACACCGCGTGAAGCGCCTCGCCGGGATCCGCCCCGGTTCATATATTTCGCTGGGCACTTCACTGGGCACTTCACTGGGCAATTCGCTTGGCAATGGGGGCGCCTTGTGTATAGTGACGCGCCAATCGATGACAAGAGGATTGGCATGGAGATCCGCGAGGCGCTGACATTCGACGACGTCCTCCTTGAACCAGCGGAATCCGCCATCCTGCCTCCAGAGACCGACACGACATCGCGGCTGACCCGCGGCATCGAGCTCGGCATCCCGCTCATATCGGCCGCCATGGACACGGTGACCGAAAGCGGCTTGGCCATCGCCATGGCCCAGGCCGGCGGCATCGGCGTGATCCACAAGAACCTGACCATCCAGGAGCAGGCCGACGAGGTCCGCAAGGTCAAGAAGTTCGAAAGCGGAATGGTGGTCAATCCGGTCACCATCTATCCCGACGAGCCCTTGGCCAATGCGCTCGCGCTGATGGACAGCTACCGCATTTCCGGCATTCCCGTGGTAGAGCGGAACAGCGGCCGGCTCGCCGGCATTCTCACCAACCGGGACGTGCGCTTCGCCGAGGACGACAAGCAGCCGGTCAGCGAGTTGATGACCCGCGACAATCTGATCACGGTGCGCGAAGAAGTCGAGCGCGAGGAGGCCAAGCGCCTGTTGCACCAGCATCGCATCGAGAAGCTGCTGGTGGTCGACGAGGAATTCCGCTGCATCGGCCTGGTCACGGTGAAGGACATCGAGAAGGCGGCGGCCCATCCCACCGCCTGCAAGGACGAAGGCGGTCGTCTGCGCGTCGCCGCGGCGGTTGGCGTCGGCCGGGACGGCCTCTTGAGGGCCGAGGCCTTGCTCGACGCCGGAGTCGACGTGATCGTGGTCGATACGGCGCATGGCCATTCGCGCGGCGTGATGGAGGCCGTGGGCGCGGTCAAGACGCTGTCCAACCGGGCCCAGGTGATCGCCGGCAACGTGGCCACGGCGGAAGGCGCCAAGTCGTTGATCGACTGTGGAGCGGATGCCATCAAGGTCGGCATCGGGCCGGGCTCCATCTGCACCACCCGGATCGTCGCCGGTGTCGGCGTGCCCCAACTGACGGCGCTGTTCGAGACGGTGGAAACCTGCCTCGACAGCAACACGCCGGTGATTGCCGACGGCGGGGTCAAGTATTCGGGCGACGTGGCCAAGGCGATCGCCGC
>JAUVQB010000330.1 GCA_030598385.1 Alphaproteobacteria bacterium
CCCTTGGCCTCGGCCTCGGCGATCCAGCGTTTCAGCGCCGCCATGTCGGTGACCAACTCGTAGCCGGCGGCCTCGCCGGCCGGCGTGTCCGCCGCGGAAGCCTCACCGGACCCCGGGCCGCCCAATTGGTCGGCCAAGCGAGTTAGGATCGA
The DNA here is from genome assembly GCA_030598385.1 of Alphaproteobacteria bacterium. Classification (GTDB taxonomy): domain Bacteria; phylum Pseudomonadota; class Alphaproteobacteria; order Kiloniellales; family JAKSDN01; genus CALJXB01. The sequence continues at coordinate 153 of JAUVQB010000330.1, forward strand.
GCGGAACTCGTAGCGCTCCAGGAAGGCGCGTAAGGTCTCGGGCTCGGGCTCGCGCCGGCCGAAATCCGCCAGGTCCTCCTCGACCGGCACGTCGACCTTCAGCTCGACCAGCCGCCGGCTCACGCACGCCTGCTCGGCGAACTCCACCAGGTTCTGCCGCCGCTTGGGCTGCTTGATCTCCTCGGCCCGCGCCAGAAGGTTTTCCAGGTCGCCGTAAACCTCGATCAACTGAGCGGCCGTCTTCACGCCGATCCCCGGCACGCCGGGCACGTTGTCGACGGAATCGCCGGCCAGCGCCTGGACCTCGACCACCTTCGACGGCGGCACCCCGAACTTTTCGACCACCTCGTCCGGCCCGATCGACTTGTTCTTCATCGGGTCCATCATGGCGATGCCGTCGCCGACGAGCTGCATCAGGTCCTTGTCGGAGGAGACGACGGTGACCCGGATTCCCGCCGCCGCCGCCCGGCGGGCGTAGGTCGCGATGATGTCGTCGGCCTCGTAGTTCGCCATCTGGATGCAGGGCAGGTTGAAGGCCCGGGTGGCCTCGCGAATCATCTCGAACTGCGGGATCAGGTCCTCCGGCGGGTCGGGGCGGTGGGCCTTGTAGTCGGGATAAAAGTCGTTGCGGAAGCTCTTCCTGCCCTTGTCGAAGATGACCGCCACCCCGTCCGCGTCGGAGTCCCGGAGCAGCTTCAGGATCATGTTCGAGAAGCCGAAAGTGGCGTTGGTCGGCGTGCCGTCGCTGGCGTTGCGCGGCGGAATGGCGAAGTAGGCCCGGAAGATATAGCCGGAGCCGTCGACCAGATAGAGGTGCTTGTAGGGGGCGGCCTTGTTCATGGGACGGCTCTCATCATGGGGGGCAGAATGCCGGAGGCCCCATTGCGAGTCGAGGGGCGCGAGTCGAGGGGCGCGAGTCGAGGGGCGCGAGTCGAGGGGCGCGAGTCGAGGGGCCGGGGCCGAAGGGCCAAGGATTGATCGGGCGGGCGTGGCAGTCCGCACAGGTTTGGACCGCCACAGCGGGGCCTTATGTGCCAGAGCACACCGCCACAGGACCCGAACATGACCCTCCACAATACCCTGCACGGGACATCCCTCGGCGCCGCTCGGGCGCTGCCCGACGCGGGCCCGTCTCGATTCGGCGCCGCCGATGCCGCCGATGCCGCCGGTGGCGCCGGCGTCTGGGTGAACGACGTGCACGCCCAGTTGAACCGGACGCACGTAAAGGCGCTCTGCCAACCCTCTTCGCCCGCCGCGGTCCAGCGCATCGTGCGCCGCGCCAACGACGAAGGGACGGCCATTTCGATTGCCGGCGGCCGCCACGCCATGGGCGGTCAGCAGTTCGGCGGCGGTACGGTCCTGATCGATACGACGCGGCTCGACCGGGTCCTCGCCTTCGATCCGGAGGAAGGCACCGTCAAGGTCGAGGCGGGCATTCAATGGCCCAAGCTGATACCCGAGGTGATCGATCTGCAAAAGGACGCGCCCCTGCAATGGGGCATCCGGCAGAAGCAGACCGGCGCCGACCGGCTCAGCCTCGGCGGCGCCTTGGCGGCCAACGCCCACGGCCGCGGGCTCTCATTCAAGCCGTTGATCGACGATATCGAGTCCGTCCTCCTGGTCGACCCGGAAGGCGAACTGCGCCGCTGCAGCCGAACCGAGAACGGGGAGCTGTTCCGCCTGGCGGTCGGCGGCTACGGCCTGTTCGGGATCGTCGTCCAGGTCAGCCTGCGCCTCGCGCCTCGCACCAAGCTGCGCCGCGATGTCGAAATCATCGACGTCGAGGACCTGATGGCCGACTTCGAGGCGCGCATCGCCGACGGCTATCTCTACGGCGACTTCCAGTTCTCGACCAACCCGGCCTCCGACGGATTCTTGCGGCGGGGCGTTTTCGCCTGCTACCGGCCGGTCGATCCCAGCACCCCTATATCGGCCGGCCAGCGCGAGCTCGGCCGGGAGGACTGGCTCAGCCTGCTTCACCTCGGCCATACGGACCCTGCCAAGGCCTTCGAGGTCTATGCCCGGCACTATCTGGCGACCTCCGGCCAGATCTACTGGTCCGACAGCCATCAGCTCGGCACTTACATCGACGACTATCACAAGCTGCTCGACCGGCAGCTCGGCGCCGCCACGCCGGCCAGCGAGATGATCACCGAGATTTACGTGCCGAGAGACCGGCTGGCCGATTTCATGGCAGCGGTGCGCCGGGACTTCCGGCGGCACGAGGTCGATTTCATCTACGGAACGATCCGGCTCATCGAGCGCGACCGGGAATCGTTCCTGGCGTGGGCCCGCCAACCCTATGCCTGTATCGTGTTCAACCTCCATGTGCCCCACTCAACGGCGGGCGTAACGAAAGCTACGGCGGATTTCCGGCGGCTGATCGACCGCGGCCTGGAACGGGACGGCAGCTTTTTCCTTACCTACCACCGCTGGGCGACGCGCGAGCAGACCGAGGCCGCCTACCCGCAGTTCGCCGAGTTCCTGCACCTCAAGCGCCACCACGACCCGGACGAGCGGTTCCAGAGTAGCTGGTACCGCCATCACAAGACCCTTCTGGAGGGCCGGTTCGGACTGGAGTGAGAGAAGGCCTTAGTGGCCGGCGCCGACGGTAGCGTCCGCGGCATCCGCCTTCAGGACGAAGCGGCGGCCGCAATAGGGGCAGTCGATCCGGCC
>JAUVQB010000003.1 GCA_030598385.1 Alphaproteobacteria bacterium
CCACGAGGCGGGCCTCAAGGTGCGCTACATCCACTCCGACGTGGAGACCCTGGAGCGCATCGAGATCATCCGCGACTTGCGGCTCGGCGTGTTCGACGTGCTGGTCGGCATCAACCTCTTACGCGAGGGCCTCGACATTCCCGAATGCGCCCTGGTGGCGATCCTCGACGCCGACAAGGCGGGCTACCTGCGCTCCACCACCTCGCTCGTCCAGACCATCGGCCGGGCCGCGCGCAACATCGACGGCCGGGTCATCCTCTACGCCGACGTGATGACCGTGAGCCTCACCGCGGCGCTGGACGAGACCAACCGGCGGCGCGAGAAGCAGCAGGCCTACAACGCCGCCCACGGCATCACGCCGGAGAGCGTGAAGAAGCAGATCGCCGACATCCTGGGGAGCGTCTACGAGCGCGACCACGTGACCGTGGAGACCGGCGACGAGGAAACCCGCCACCTGGTCGGCAAGGCCCTGCACGAGCATATCGCGGACCTGGAAAAGCGCATGCGCGAGGCCGCCGCCGACTTGGAGTTCGAGGAAGCCGCCCGTTTACGCGACGAGATCAAGCGCCTGGAGACCCGCGACCTGGAGCTGAAGGAGGCGCCGGAGACCGCGTCGGGCCTCGCCGCCCGCATCCGGCGCGCCGACGCCCACAAGAAGAGCGGCAAGCCGGGCAAAGGGCGTGGTGGGAAGTGGAAGGGGCGCCGAAGGCGCGGACCGTAGGTCGGGAGGTGGGGGCCGTAGGCCGGGAGGAGCGGGCCGGGGCAGAGACCTAGCGAAGCGAATACGCCCGCTCCTGCGCTCAGCCGCCAACCACGGCCGTCTGGTACTTCATCGCCACATAGACCCCGTAGGCGATCAGGAAGGCCGCTCCTTCGCGCCGGCCGATGCGCCAACCCGTCATCATCACGGGCAAGAGGACCACCACGGCGCCGACCATCACCCAGACGTCGAAACTCAGCATCTCCTCGGCGACCTGGAAGGGTATGATGAACCCCAGCACCCCGAGGACCAGCAGCAGGTTGAAGAGGTTCGAGCCGAGCACGTTGCCGAGCGCGATCTCGGAATGCCGGCGCATTCCGGCGACGATGGCGGTCGCCAGCTCCGGCAGCGAGGTCCCGACCGCGACCAGGGTGAGCCCGATCACGGCATCGGAGACGCCGAGGACCCGGGCGATATCCTCCGCCCCATCGACCAGCAGATGCGATCCGCCGACCAGCGCGCCGACGCCCGTGACGACAAAGATCATGGCCATCAACGGGCCGGGCCGGGCCGGCGCCTTTTCGATGCGACGCTCGTCCTTCAGCGCCGCGTCCCGGGCCGCACTGTCCTGGTCGGCCGCCGCCTGGGCAGCTTCGGCGGATCGCTTTCCATTGATCCGGCGATCATTGAAGTAGCTGAACACCAGATAGAGCACGAGGGCCACCAGCATCAGCGAACCTTCGAGCCGACCGACCGTGCTGGTGAAGGCGAAGGCCGTGAACAGCACCGTCGCGGTCAGCAACACCATGCCGTCGCGCATGACGTGCTCGGGCCGCGTGGCGATCGGCCAAAGGACGGCCGCCGTGCCCAGGATCAACAGGATGTTGGCGATGTTGGAGCCGATAACGTTGCCGACGCCGAGGTCCGGCACGCCCTCGATGCCGCTGGTCACGGTGACCACCAGTTCCGGCATCGAGGTGGCCGCCGCCACCACGGTCAAGCCGATCAACAGGGGCGACAGGCCGAGACAGACGGCCAGGGAGGCGGCGCCGCGCAGCAGAACCTCGCCGCCGCCCAGCAGAAAGAGGAGTCCTACGGTCGCCATCAGGATAGAAACCGACATGAAGGATCCCTATCCCAAATGCGGGCCGCTACCGGCCGGGATCAGCCGTCCGAAATCCGGCGCGGCGAAGGAAAGATTCATGGGCGTCCGTTGGCAGTTACGCCGGTCGGCCCGGCGGTCGCGATTTCCCCCTCGCGCCCCAGCCCCACGTCGCTTGCCCAGCCTCCCGGCTCCCGATGCCGAGCGATTCGGCGGACGGCGTTACACTAAAGGCACTTGGGAGTAGATGCGTACGGGGCGCAGCGTTTTCAACGCTTCGCGCGCGGCAATGGCCCGGCCGGGTGGCGCGCCTGTGGCAGGAATGCAACGGCTCCCGGGCGGCCCCAGGGTAGCGAGAGCGCGGCCAGGGGGCCGCCAGGGACGACACGGGACCGGCGGCTATTCCTCCGCCTTGGCCTCGCTGGCGCCGGCGCCTTCGCCGCCTTCTGCCGCGTTGGGCGGTTGCAAATCCAAGGCCGCGGAGTTCATGCAGTAGCGCAACCCCGTGGGCTCCGGGCCGTCGGGAAAAACATGGCCGAGGTGGGCGTCGCAGCGGGCGCAGACCACCTCCGTGCGTTTCATCCAGAGGGCGCGGTCCGCGTGCTCATCCACCGCCTCGGGCGCGAGCGGTTCCCAAAATGACGGCCAACCGGTGCCGGAATCGAACTTGGCGTCGGAGGAGAACAGCGGCTCGCCGCAGCACACGCAGACATAGGTGCCGGGCGTCTTACTGTTCCAATACCGGCCGGTGAAGGCCCGCTCGGTGCCGGCCTGACGGGTCACGTGGAACTGTTCGGGGGTCAACTGAGCCAGCCACTCGGACTCGCCCTTCTTGATCTTGTCAGGTTTGCTCTCGCTCATCGTCGGGCTCCCCGTCTCCATTCATGTCTCTAGCCGCTCTCACCTGGGTATAGCACCACTTCGAGTCAAACGCCCGCGGCCTCAGATTTTCGTGATCTCTAAGATCAGTGGCAGAGCTCATGCAAGCCGGCGCCCCAGCCGAACAGAGGCCGCTTAGGGCGAATTGGTCCCACGCCCAAGACCGCTCATCGGCCTGCGCGGGAAGGGCGGCGGCGTGTGTTTGGCATTGAATGTCGCGGGATAATCGAGAAAGATATCCGGCGGCCGGTCGCCGTGCGAGCCGCCGAGAAACATCTCGCGGAACAGAGCTTGCAGGGACACGAGGTCTTGGCGATAGCCAGGCGACAGCGACGGCGAGCGCACGGCGAGCAGCACCGAGTACATGTCCGCCAGATCCTCATCCGAAAGCGGTTGCGGCGCCGTGGTCAACGGGGCGACGCGCGCAATTCTCGATCCGTGGTCGCCATGAACCACGATCGTGGCGTCTTCGAAGGCGCCTATCTCCATGAGGCCCTCGAAGAACCGCCGCAAGGCGGAGTGAAGGCAGCCGACTTGCGCAAAATAGCCGTTATAGCGCAGCTCGCGCGAGGCCGCCGAGTTCAAGGCCCCGGTAGAGATGTCGAGATCGCCATAGCTGGTCCAGGTGAGCGGATCGGCCCGCACCCGACAGTCCCGGTCGAGCATATGGGTGACGTGAGGAACCATGAGGTGCGCGAAATAAGCGTTGCCGCGCGGCGCGGCGCGGATATCCGCCAGCATTCGCTCGAGCACGGCGAGACTATCCGGCCCATAGAGGGAAGGCCGTTCCGGTAGCATTCGCGACAACCGGCCAGCCGGCCCGGCGAGAAGCTCGAAGGCCCGGTAGGGAACGAGGGAGTAAAGGTAACTCGAGAGAATTACCTTGGCCTTCGCGTCGACCGTTAGATCGGCGCCAGCGATATTCGTGATCGATCCGGCGGTGTAGGTTACGCAGCGCGCAGCATAGCCGGCCTCGCCTCCGCAATAGTCCCATCCTTTCATGTGATAGGCGTTGATGAAGTAACCGCGCTGGGCGAGCTGCTTGAACCAGCGGTTGCCCCAGAATAGACGCAAGAGTTCGTCTGCATCGCCGGAGATTTTGCCGTCGAGAGAGTCGAACCCGTTGAGCAACGCAGGCACCGAATGCGTCGTTCGGGAGTATTCCGAATAGGCTCGGCCATAGAGCGCGAAGCCGAAATCGACGTAGAAACGCCGCAAATCGTCGCGCAGTTCCTCGCCGCCGGCGATATCCGCAGGCAGGCCTTCGACGCCGATCTGTTCATCCAACACCAGATGGATGACGAGAGGCAGGTCCCTGGTCGCGCCCGCATCGCGCCGATAGGTCTCGCCCAGGGGCGGCGGCTCGGCGGGCAGCAACAGGGTGCTCACGAGGGCCATGGAAAAAACCGTGGCAAGCACGATGCCCAGATTCGGCCCGAGCCACGACAGCACAGCGAAGGGAACCGCCGCGATCGGCAGAGCGATCAGGACGCTGACCGCAACGCCGCCGAAAGGGCCGGCCCAGTCGATGAGGTCTTGGCTGAGGCTGCCCCAAGAACCCAAGAGGTTCATTTCTTCAGGAAAGATCTGCATGGAAAAGGCTAGTAGAAGCAGGGTCACGGCGGCGGCGCCGAAGGTCCGCGGGCGCAGAGACAGGAGAAGGCCGAACGGCAGGCCGGCAATGAGCAGAAGGCCGGCGGTGATCAGCACCTCCAGACGCCACAGCGGATATCCCTGGTACTGAACGAAGGCGGCGAAGCTGGGAAGAAACACCAGGCCGGGGGCCAGGAGGTTGGCGAGATGGCGCAGCAGGAACTTGGGCGACTTGGTGGAAGTCATGGGGTGGCCTAGCCTGCGGATATATCCCGCGCGTCATACCAGACGAGCTCGCGACCGCCCGGGCTGAGGCTCAGCCGCTCCACGATCTTGGCCCGTCCGCCCAAGATATTGAGAAAGCCCTCGAGCGTGTAATCCGGGAAAATGTCATCGCGCAGGCCGAGCATGCCCCGAACCTGGGAATCCTCCTTGCCGACGAACTCGACCACCCCGCAGGGCGCCAGATCGACGAGCCAGGAAACGATCGCCTCCAGCGGCACGTTGTTGGTGATCGCCAGGTGGTGGATGAGCGCCAGGGCCAGCACCGCATCGACGGCGCCGCGCCCCTGCCAGCCGGCCCGCTCCTGCTCGGCCCAACCTTGGGCAGGCGTCGGATCGCAGGCATCGCCATAGAGCGGCGTGAAGCTCGTGCCGGCCTTTCGCGAACGGGCAAAGGCTATGTCCAAGGCCCCGAGGTCGTTGTCCCAGCCGACGACGTAGCCGGCCCCGCCGTCGAGCGCCGTCATGGCGAAGTCGCCGGTGTTACAGCCCAAGTCCCAGAGCATCTTGGGTTGCACGTCCACCACAAAGCGGCGGACAAAGTCGTGCTTGGCTGCGGTCTCGTCGTCGCTGTAGGTCTTGAACTGGCTATAGTCGCCCCAGTAGGTGGCGGTACTCCCGGCCGGCGCCAGGCCGTCGATCCAAGATCTAAGGCCGGTGAGCATCCCGACCAGGCGGGATTTCGGCAGGCCAGCCTGTTTGGCGTTGGCCGCCAATTCCGTTTTCGGCTTGTGGACCGATTTGCTGAGCGCCGCGTGCAGCACGACATGAGTGAGGACCCGCTTGGAAAACCGCCGTCGCAGTGGGATCAGCCGGCTGAGCTCGGCGCTGGGGATGCCGGCGATCCGGCCGCGAAACCAAGCATTGTGCGGCACGCCGCAATAGGCGTGAAGCAGCAGCGGGTTGAGGAACTGCTCGCAAAACTGCCGATAGCCCTCCCAAAACTGCCCCTCCCGGTAAGGACGGAATGACAAGAGGTCGATGAACAGCGGCTGGGCGCCCAGGAACTGGACGTTATAGGCGGAGGCATCGCAGAGGGTCGCGTCGCGCTCCAGCGCCGCGAGATGAACGTCGAGATGCAACAATGCCGCCGCCTTCAGTTGCGAGAATCCCCATTCGTAGGGATAGGATATGACCGGTAGGCGGGGATGTTCGATTACCGCATGGACACCGTCGCCGAGCATGGCGGCAAACGAATCCAGCTCCGCCAGATCGGCCGTATCGGAGGAAATGAGCCAGCCGCGCGCGACCAGGTCGTCGATCAGGCCGCTCGCACGTAGCTGTTCGAAATCCGCTGCAATTTCCGGGCTGACGGTCCGCAGAATGCGCTCGCCGGCCCGGTAGACCCGGCCGGCAGGATCGCGGAACGAGGCGGGATCGGCGATCGGTCCCGTCATTCTGTGGCCGACGGCGGCTCCTCTTGCGGCGCCTTCTTGTCCAAGCCCAACAGGCCCCGAAGCCGGTGCCAGTAAAGCTTGCCAACCACCCCCAAGCCGGCCACGCCACCGATAATGATCTGCAGCAGGATGCTGCCGGTCCCCGGGTCGAGGTAGGCCTGCGCGGTTTTGGGCGCGGCGAGCCAGGGCAGCACGAGCAGCAACAAAAAGGCCAAGCGTGCGGCACGCCTTCGGGTCGCAAGTCTTGAAGGTCTCATAGTGGTTCCTTATAGCAGCCTACCAGGGGCCGGGCCACTGGGTTCGAGAGTCATGAATGACATAGCCCGAGAGCCTTACCAAAGCGTTAGCCTGCGCCACAACCGGTGCCGCACCCCTTGCCCCGCCTCTTGCCCTGGGGCCCGGCCTTCTGCAGGATCAGATGATCATGTCTGAGAGCGGCCCCGAGGCACATTCGACGGACTACCCCCGCGCGGCGCTCGTGACCGGCGCGGCGCGGCGTATCGGACGGGCCATCGCCCTCGATCTTGCCGCGCATGGCTGGGCGGTGGCGGTGCACCACAACCGTTCCACGGAGGCTGCCGAAGAGCTCGTGCGGCAGATCGACGCGGATGGCGGGCGCGCCGTCGCGCTCGCGGCGGACCTGGCGCGCGAAACGGAGAGCGCCGGCCTGGTCGCCCGCGCGACCGAGGCTCTGGGACCGCTGGGCTGCCTGGTGAACAGCGCCTCCCGGTTCGAACGGGACGAGATCGGCGGCGTGACGCGGGAGTCCTGGGACAGCCATCTGGAGCCGAACCTGCGGGCGCCGCTGATCCTTGCCCAAGACTTTGCCAAAGCCCTGCCGCCGGACCGCGGCGGCGTGATCATCAACCTGCTGGACGAGCGCGTCTGGAATCTGACGCCGCATTTCATCAGCTATACGGTTTCGAAGTCGGCGCTTTGGACGCTGACCCGGACGCTCGCCCTGGCGCTCGCCCCGCGCATCCGCGTCAACGGAATCGGCCCGGGGCCGACGCTGCCGAGCGCCCGCCAGAGCGCCGAACAGTTTGCCAGGCAGGGCGCCTCCTTGCCGCTCGGACGGGGCACCAATCCCGAAGAGATCTGCCAGGCCATACAATTCCTGCTTGCCGCCGGCTCCGTGACGGGGCAGATGATAGCGCTCGACGGCGGGCAGCACCTGGGCTGGGCCCAGGCAGACAAACGCAGCGACCCGAAGGAATAGACGGCGTCGGCCAACTTGGGGCGCGATGCGAGGGGCCAGTATAGTGGATGGAGAGGAGGCCGGCGGCGGCCACGAGACGGACACCGAGGTTACCGCGCAACGCATTATCGTGCGCGATCTGTCGCTGTCGTGCCGGATCGGCGTAACCGAGGAGGAACGCGCCCGGCGCCAGAGAATTCGCCTCAACCTGAAACTGGAGGTGGTCCCCGCTCCGCCCAGCGAGGACCGCATCGCCGAAGTGGTTCACTACGGCCACCTGGTGGACCGGGTCCGGCGTACTTGCCTCAAGGCCGACGTCCAGCTTTTGGAGACCCTGGCCGAACAGGTCGCCGCCAACTGCTTTTTCGACGCCCGCATCGTCTCGGTCACGGTGCGGATCGAGAAACTGGACCGCTACGCCGATGTCGGCGGAATCGGCATCGAGCTGGAGCGCCAGCGCAAGGGCTGACCTCCGCAGATGTCACCAGGGCTGATACCAACCAGCAGGGCCTGTGGAAGATCCGCACACCGACTCGCTAACGCCTTGCCATCACGGCGATTCTGGTGCTTCCGCAAGTAAAGTTGTGCACAATGCCACCCCGTCTGACTGTTGCAATTCCGCCACAGTTCCGAAAAATTTTCTTTGCAGTTTGTTTACGCTTGACAACAAATAAACGGTTTTAAATTAGATACTTACTAACTTTGCCTAATTTTTGGGCAATAGACACAAAAGCTTGATATGCTTGACCGTCGGTCCGGCGCAGAAGAGTTCCCCACAGCTTTGTCCACAGAATCCGTGGATAGCTGGCAAACCGCCGGGCAGGTTGCCTTCGCCCGTCTGCATTCGGCCTCAGGGGCGAGGGACGTTGACGCCGTGGAAGCATCGCGCAAGATTGCCGCCATGACGACCCGGCGTGGACGACGCAGACGCAACGACCCGTCGGCCGGCGGCAAGCGGTCCGCCATGCCCGCCGAAGCGCCGGCGGATCCGACCGAGAACCGAGCGCGCGGTCTGGCGGAGGACCCGGCGCCCTATCAGCACCCCGAGGCCGACGGCGGGCGGGACAGCCCGGTGCAGCCCCTGGCCGCGGGGCGCGACGTCATCGCCCGGGCGGTGAAGACACTGCCGGCCGGGCCCGGCGTCTACCGCATGATCAACCGGCGCGGCGAGGCGCTTTATATCGGCAAAGCCCGCAGCCTCAGGAAACGGGTCGCGAGCTACGCGCAACTGGGCAAGCTGCCCCATCGCCTGCTGCGCATGGTGGCCGAGACGTCCAAGATCGAGGTCATCGCCACCCACACCGAGGCCGAGGCGCTGCTGCTGGAAAGCAACCTCATCAAGCGCCATATGCCGCGCTACAACGTGCTGTTGCGCGACGACAAGTCCTTCCCCTACATCCTGATCACCAGCGACCATCCTTTCCCGCAAGTCGCCAAGCACCGCGGCGCACACGAGCGCGACGGCGACTATTTCGGCCCTTTCGCATCGGCTGGCGCGGTCAACCGCACGATCACGGCCTTGGAAAAGGCCTTTCTGCTCCGGTCCTGTTCGGATGCGGTCTTCGCCAGCCGCACGCGGCCCTGTCTCATGCATCAGATCAAGCGCTGCGCCGCGCCTTGCGTCGATCTGATCTCCCGGGCGGACTACCAGGACCTGGTTGATCAGACCCGCGCCTTCCTCACCGGACGCAGCCACGACATTCAGCAGACCTTGAGCGAAGAGATGCGCCGCGCCTCCGAGCGCCTCGACTTCGAGGCTGCCGCCGTCACTCGCGACCGGCTGCGCGCGCTCGCCCACATCCAGTCCCATCAGGACGTCAACGTGGAGGGGCTCGACGATGCCGACGTCATCGCCGCCTATCAGGACGCCGGGCACACCTGCGTCCAGGTCTTCTTCTTCCGCGCCGGGCGCAACTACGGCAACCGGGCCTACTTCCCGTCGCACGACCGCCGGCTCGACGCGGCCCAGGTCCTCGCGGCCTTCGCAACCCAGTTCTACGACAACAAGCCGGCGCCGCGGCTCATCCTGCTGAGCCAACGCGTGGCCGAGCAGGATCTGATCGCCGAGGCGCTCAGCCAGCGCGAGGGCCGCAAAGTGGCCCTCACGGCACCGCAGCGCGGCGAGAAACGCAAGTTGGTGGAAAGCGCCCTCATGAACGCCCGAGAGGCGCTCGCCCGGCGCCTGGCCGAGAGCGGCAACCAGCGCCGCCTGCTCGAGCAGCTCGCCGAAGCCTTTGCCCTCGAGGCGGCGCCCGACCGCATCGAGGTCTACGACAACAGCCACATCCAGGGCGCCAACGCCTACGGCGCCATGATCGTGGCCGGCCCCGAAGGCTTCGTCAAAGCGGCCTACCGCAAGTTCCGGATCAAGGGTGCCCAGCCGAGAGCCGCAGGGGACAAGAGGCCCGCACCCGACGGCCCGACGCCCATGGGCCCGGACCGGGGCGGCTACACCGCCGGCGACGACTACGCCATGATGCGCGAGGTGCTGACCCGGCGGTTCACTCGCATCGTCAAGGAAGACCCGGAGCGCGAAAGCGGCGAGTGGCCCGACCTGATCCTGATCGACGGCGGCCGCGGCCAGCTCGCGGTGGCGCAGGAGGTTCTGGCCGACCTCGGGCTGGAGGACGTGGCGGTCGCCGCCATCGCCAAGGGCCCGGACCGCAACGCGGGGCGCGAGCGCATCTATCTGCCGGGGCAAGCTTCGAAAATGCTCGCCGCCCGAGACCCTTGCCTCTATTTTTTGCAGCGCCTGCGCGACGAGGCCCATCGCTTTGCCATCGGCGCCCACCGCAGCGGCCGCACCAAGTCCCGGCTGCGGTCCAGCCTGGACGAGATCTCGGGCATCGGGGCCAAGCGCAAGCGCGCCTTGCTGCATCATTTCGGCTCGGCCCAGGCGGTCGCCCGGGCCGGATTGGCCGACCTGGAAGCGGTCGCCGGCATCAGCCGCGTGGTGGCGCGGCGGATTTACGATCATTTTCACGGCAATCCCTGACCGGCCCCTGTGGAAATACCTGCAAGGCCCCTGGACGGCGCAGCGCAGAATCGCGATATTGGCCCAGCGATCTGTGGCGGCCGCCGCGGACCCTTGACCGCTTGAGAGATTGCCGTCCCGGCCCATGCTGACCAGCCTGCCCAACATGCTGACGCTCTCGCGCATCGGACTCATTCCGGTGCTGCTGCTGCTGCTCTACCTGAACGAGCCTTGGGCGCGCTGGACGGCGCTGGTGCTTTTCACCCTCGCTGGCGTCACGGATTGGCTCGATGGTTACCTGGCGCGCAATCGCGGCCAGGTTTCCTCCATCGGCCGTTTTCTCGACCCGATCGCGGACAAGCTCTTGGTCAGCGCCGTGATCCTCCTGCTGGTGGCCGTAGATTCCATCACCGGCCTGGTCCTCCTACCCGCCCTGGTCATCCTCTGCCGCGAGATCATGGTCTCCGGCCTGCGCGAGTACTTGGCCGGAATTCAAGTGCCCGTGCCGGTCAGCAACCTGGCCAAGTGGAAGACGGTGATCCAGATGGTGGCGCTCGGGTTCCTCATCGTCGGCGACGCCGGGCCGGATGTCCTGCCGGTTCAGATGATCGGCGAGGTCGGCCTCTGGCTGGCCGCCGTGCTCACCCTGATCACCGGCTACGACTACCTGTCGCGAGGGCTGAAGCATATGCTGGAGCCGTGAGGGATGGCCTTGTCGCGCAACGCTCGCATAGCCGCAAACGGTTGACTTTCGGGTGCGGGGTGCCCTTCTTTCTGGCAGGATCGCACGATTTCGCGGTCGGCGGCGGCGATGGGAGCGGCATGAAGATATTCGGCCTGGCGGGTTGGAGCGGCAGCGGCAAGACCACGCTCGCGATCAAGTTGATCCCGGCGCTGGTCGGATGTGGCGTGACGGTCTCGACCATCAAGCACGCCCACCACAGTTTCGACATCGACCATCCCGGCAAGGATTCCTACCAGCACCGCCAGGCCGGCGCGACCGAGGTGATGGTCACCTCGGGCGAGCGCTGGGCGCTCATGCGCGAGCTGCGCGGCGCCGCCGAACTCAGCATCGAGGATCTGGTCGCCCGCATGAGCCCGGTGGACCTGGTGCTGGTCGAGGGGTTCAAGCGCGAGCCGCACGACAAGCTCGAGGTCTTCCGCGCCGAGCGCAACCGGCTGCCGCTGTGCCGCAAGGACCCGCGCATCGTGGTCATTGCCTCAGACGAGCCCGCCTGCGCGGCGCTCGCCGATGTGGCGCTGCCCCGCCTCGACCTCAACGACGTAGGCGTCATCGCCGATTTCATCATTGCACACTGCGGGCTGGCGCCCGGACTCCCAAAGGCGCCCACCAAGGCGGCGGGCTAGACATGGCACAGCTCAGCGACGACTGCTTCGCCCACGGCGGGCGGCTGATGACCACGGCGGAGGCGCTCACGCATCTGACCGGGCGGGTGAGCCGCGTCACCGCGGACGAGGCGATGCCCCTAACGGAGGCCCTGGGCCGCATCTTGGCCGAGGATCTGGTGGCGCCCGACGACGTGCCGCCCCACGACAACTCGGCCGTCGACGGCTATGCGGTCACTTTCGACGACCTCGATCCCGAGGCCGACGCCCGCCTGCCGGTCCGGGGCCGCGCCGCCGCGGGGCATCCCTTGGTGGGGCCGGCCGCCCGCGGTACGGCGGTGCGCATCTTCACCGGCGCGCCCATGCCCGAGGGGCCGGATACGGTGATGATGCAGGAGGACTGCCGGCTGGACGGCGGCCAGGTGGTGATCCCCCCCGGCATCCGCCGCGGCGCCAACCGCCGCGCGAAGGGCGAGGACATCCGCGCCGGCACCCGGGTCCTCGCCCGCGGCCGACGCCTGCGCGCCCAGGATCTGGGCCAGGCGGCCGCCATCGGGCGTACTACCGTCGCGGTGTCCCGGCCGCTCCGTGTCGCCCTTTTCTCGACCGGCGACGAGCTACGCGAGCCGGGCACGCCGCTCGACGCTGGCTGCATTTACGATTCCAACCGCTTCACGATCTCCGCCCTGCTGCAGGGGCTGGGCTGCCGGGTCGCGGATCTGGGAATCCTGCGAGACGAGGCCGATACCATCCATGACGCCCTGGCGGACGCCGCGGAGGGCCACGACCTGATCGTCACCTCCGGCGGCGTCTCGGTCGGCGAGGAAGATCACGTCAGGCAGGCGGTCGAGGCGCTCGGCCGGATCCATTTCTGGCGCCTGGCGATCAAGCCGGGGCGCCCGATCGCGCTCGGCCAGGTCGGCCGGGTGCCGCTGGTCGGCCTGCCCGGCAATCCGGTGGCCGTCGTGGTCACCTTCGTGAACCTGGTTCGGCCGATGATCCTCAGCCTCATGGGCGGCACCGAACTCATGCCCCATCACTTCCGGGTGCGCGCCGCCTTCGACCACAAGAAGAAGAAAGACCGGCGCGAATGGGTGCGCGCGCGCCTGGAGGCGGACTCCGAAGGGGATTGGCAGGCGATCAAGTTCCCGCGCGAGGGCGCCGGCATCCTCTCGTCGCTGGTGGAGTCCGACGGCCTGGTCGAACTGCCCGAGGAAATGACCTATCTTGAGGCCGGAACTTTGGTGGATTTCCTGCCGTTCAGCGAGGTGTGCACGTGAAGCTGCTCTATTTCGCCTGGCTCAAGAACAAGACCGGCGTCGCCGAGGAAGAGGTCGCGCTGCCGGCCGAGGTCGCCACCGTGGCCGAGCTGCTCGATTGGCTGAAGGGCCGTGGCCCCGGCTATGCCGAGGCTCTGGCCGACCTCGATGCGGTGCGGGTCGCGGTCAATCAGGACTACGCGCGGCCCGGCGACCCGGTGGCACCGGGCGACGAGGTGGCGCTCTTCCCGCCGGTGACCGGCGGCTGACGGGCGTGAGGGGCCGGCCAGCCAGATCCTCCTGCGCTCTCGCTGTGGCAGCCTAAGGAACGCGGTCTCATGACGGAACTGCTGAACGGCGTGGCCCGAAACCTCCGCTCCTTCACAGAGCCGCACGCCGCGCTGGATCGCATCTGCGAAATTTACGAGGCCGGCGCCGGGGCGCTCAGGCAAAGGTTTGAGGAGTTTCTGGCAGGCGGCTCGGGCACGACGGAAGAGGCCCCCTGCTATCCCTATGTGGGCATGGTCATCGGTCCTCAAGAGGTCACGAAGGGCGTCGAGATGTCCTACGGAAAGCTGCCCGGCGCCGGCGCCTTCGGCACCACGCTGACCCGCCCGGACCTGTTCCGCGACTACTATCGCGAACAGCTCGAACTCCTGCTGAACAACTACGACAAACCGATCTGGGCCGGGACCAGCCATCAACCGATCCCGCTGTCCTTCGTGATCGAGGAAGCGACGGCGGGCCTGACGGCCGAGCGCGTCCAGGCCCTGCGCGGCCGCTTTGCCTTGCCCGAGCTGTCCCGCATCGACGACGCCATCGCCAACGGCACCTATACCCCGCCGCCGGGCACGCCCAAGCCGCTCTCCCTGTTCAGCGCCACGCGGGTCGACTTTTCGTTGGTGCGCCTCAAGCATTACACAGCGACCTCGCCCAGGCATTTTCAGCGCTTCGTCCTGTTCACCAACTACCAGCGCTATGTCGACGAGTTCGTCGCCTATGGCCGGGATCAGGTCTTGAACGGCAATGACTACGCCGCCTTTGTCGAACCGGGCGACGTGATGACGCCGAACCCCGCGCGGTCAAGCGAGGGCCCCTCGGGCCAGGCCCCCGGTCACCTGCCGCAGATGCCGGCCTATCATCTCGTCAGGGGCGATCATGAAGGCATTACGCTGGTGAACATCGGCATCGGGCCGTCGAATGCCAAGACCATCACCGACCACCTCGCCGTGCTGCGCCCGCACTGCTGGCTCATGGTCGGCCATTGCGGCGGGCTGCGCCTCACCCAGCGTCTCGGCGACTATGTGCTGGCGCACGCTTATGTCCGCAGCGATCACGTGCTCGATGAGGACCTCCCTGACTGGGTGCCCGTGCCGCCCATCGCCGAGGTTCAAATTGCGCTGACCGGCGCGGTCTCCGAGGCGACCGGCCTCATGGGGCGCGAACTGAAGGTGCGGCTGCGCACCGGCACCGTGTTCACGACGGACGACCGCGATTGGGAGCTTCGCCACAACGAGCTGGCCAAGCGCTTCAACCAGTCCAGGGCCATTGCCGTGGACATGGAATCGGCGACCATCGCGGCCAACGGCTTTCGCCTGCGGGTCCCTTACGGGACCCTACTTTGCGTGTCCGACAAGCCGCTGCACGGCGAAATCAAGCTGCCGGGCATGGCGGATGCCTTCTACCGCGAACGGATCAGCCAGCACCTCAGGATCGGCATCGCGACCCTTTGCAGCCTCAGGGACGCCGGCGTCGAATCGCTGCATTCGCGCAAACTCCGCAGCTTCGACGAGCCGGCCTTCCGCTGACCCCGCGGCGGACCCTCCTGCGGCGCGCCAGTGGCAGCTAACCCAGGAATTCGAACTTTTCGGTGACGAGCGCTCCGTCGCGCTCGGTGAAGAGGTTGACCTCGCGGCGCAGGTCCTCGAAGAAGGATCCGGGCGAAAAGCAGGTCTCGGGGGCAAAGCCCCCCTTGGCGCCGATCTCTCCGCCCAGCAGCTTCAGGCTTGCCACCAGGAGGGGCCCGCCGGTCACGACATCGCCGGAGGCATCCTCGGCAAAGGCCTCGGCGTTCCAGTTCGGCTCCACGAGGCAGCGCGCCGGCCGCCCGTCTTTGATCCCTTCGAGGCACACCGACTCGCCCTTGGTCACGTCCTCGCGGGCCTCGGCCGTCCAGCGCTCCGGGTCGCCCGCCAATTCCTTCCTGACGGCGGCGACGACGGCCTCCTCCTCCCCGGGGAAGTGCGCGTCGATATGCCGCTTGATCAGGTCGTTGACCTGCGGCGGATAGAAGCCTGCCCCCATGGTCACTTCTTCGATACCGGGGATGCTCTCGGGCAGGGTAATCGGCTCGGCCGAGCCCTGGGTATGGACCTCGATGGCGCCGCCGCTCAGGAGTGGGATCTTATAGGCCGGCCCGAAGGCCGGCAGGTCGGCATAGCGGCCGTCGACGAACTGGCGGGCGGTTCCGCTGAAGCCGTGGATGACGGCGGCCAGGGCAGCGCCAATTTCCTGGTGTGAGGTGTGGGCGGGCGCGCCGCCAAGCGAATCGCCGAAGGCGGCCTGAACACTCATGCAATATCCGAGGCGAAGGGTCTTCACTTGGTCGAATCGGCTGACGCCCTGCATTGCCAGGAGACTGAAAAGCCCCGGGAAGGCGCCGATACCGGTGATAGCGGTGATGCCGGCGGCCGCGGCGTCTTGGCTCATGGCAAGCGCCTCTTCCGTCGCCCGCCAGGAGATGTTGAGATCGCAGTAGTCGGCGCCGGCGGCGATCGCCAGGCGCAGCGCCGGGATCACCGTCAGATGATCTGGTCCGGTCGCATTCACGACAAGATCTGCGCCCCGGACGGCTTCCGGAACGTCTGCCTTCTCGAAGAGATCGACCCGCCCGGCCACGGCCTTGGCGCCGAGGAGATCCGCCTGCGCCTGGGCCTTCTCCAAGGAGCGGCCGGCGACAACCAGGGTCGTGACGATGTCCCTTTCGGCCAGTTGTCGCGCGACATAGCGCCCGTAGTGGCCATAACCGCCCAGCACCACCACCTTCATGGCGCCTCTCCCGTTCTCGGCCGGATCAGTTCACGATCCCCTGCGGGCCATAGGCGAACCGCGAGAAAATGGCGGTGCGCTCTGCCATCATCGATCCGTGGCGTTGAGGATTGAGCCGAATGGTTCAGTCCATCACTCCGTTTCGGTTCAAATGGACTTCGTTGAACTGCGCATAGCCGTCGCTGAGCTCCAGTTCGATCTTTCCCTCCACCTTGCAACGACCGCGGCCAACCTCCGCCACCCTATATTCAATGCCTTCGGGCAGGCAGATCTGGGCGCGATGTTGATTGCCCGCTACACCGATGATGGGCTCGCCGGAGGATTCGCAAACACCGTGGGCGAGACACTTGGCGGTGCGGCTCTCCATGTCCATCTCGAACTCGATCTCGGTGAAGATCGGGTCATAGACTTCATCGGACATCTCGGTGTAGACGCAGAAAACGTTCGAAAACGGTTCGGCTTCCTGGCCGAGTGAGATCTTCAGAAGCGCCTCGCGCTGCGCCTCGTTGGCATTAGCATCGATGAAGATCTGGCATTTCCCCTTACCCTCATGGATCGGGCCCGGCCAGGCGTAGATCGCCCCCATTTTCAACCCATCCAGCGAGACCTCGCCGAAATGCCCTTTGTCGATCCTGAAGAAGCCCGTGCCCCGGCAATCGCCCTGCGTCGGCAAGGCTTCGAATTGACACGGACAACTGTAATCGCAGTTGCAGTTACCGAACTCCAGTCCATGAATCTCCCAATCGATCGCCATTAGCCTCTCCTACGGTCAATAACATGCCCTTGTGGTCAGTTAGATCTTGATGAGCGTCTTGATATAGGCTCTGTCTTCGTCGCTCCACGCGCTGGGGTCTTCCTCGTGGGCGGCCGACGCATGCAGCTCCATCAGCTTCCAAAGCTCGTCTTCCGTTTCGGCGACGAAATGCCCGGGACAGGCTTCCATCCCCGGATAGTCCTTACAGGCGTAGGAGTACGTCGGTTTCATCGTTGGCCCACTCGCGTCGTTGTTATGGCACGGCCAGTCTCGAACGCCCTGCGTTTACATTCCATAGTGCATATGCATCAATTCACGCCGTGCAAATGCACTATAGCTTTGGGGAGCCGGAGTTCGCGCGCTCGGAACAGGAAGGCGTTTCAGCGCGCCGATAGCTCTGGTGAAAAGCAAGAATGAAGCTGTCCGAACGAGAGTTCACGGTCGCCGAGCGCTACGCGACGGGAGAAACTCATAAAGAGATCGCAGCCAAGCTTCATATTGCCCCGGCGACGGTGCGCAACCATCTTGCGGCCATCTATCGCAAGCTCGAGGTCAAGAATAAGCCGGAGTTGATCCAGGCCCTGCCGGCGCAGGAGGGCAACGGCACCGCACTGCCGTCTCCCGAAGCGCATGCGCCGACGATCCCGCTACTGCGCCATCTGGACGAGGATGGGCGGCCGTCGATAGACGGTGCCTCGATCGCGGTGATGCCCTTTGCCAACATAGGCCCCACGGAGGCGGAGTACTTCGGCCACGGTGTCGTCGCGGACATCCAGCACGAGCTGACTCGCTGTCACGATCTGTTCGTTTCCGGGCGAAGTTCCTGCCTCGCCCTGAGTGGGCAGCCGGCCGACGCCGCCGCCGTGGCGAGGAAGCTTGCGGTTCAGTACCTGCTGCAAGGCACCGTGCGATCCCAACATGACAAGATCCGGCTCACCGCGGAGCTGGTCGATGGCGCGACGGGAACGGTCTTATGGTCCGAGCGCTACGACCGGGTGCTCAGCGACGTTCTCGAAATCGAGGCGGAAGTCGCCAACTCGATCGCCGCAAGCCTCGCCCTGCAAATCGCGGGCGCGCAATACGAGCGCCGCCGACACTTATCAACCGACGAGCTCTCCGCCTACGATTGGCGGTTGCGCGGCAATCGACTTTTAGAGTTGGGCGGCGTGGAAAATCTAAAAAAGGCCAGAGACTGCTTTGTCAGCGCCTTGCAGCTCGAACCCAATTCCGCGGCGACCTATGCCGGTCTCTCGATGTGTTTCGGATACGAATGTGACTTGCTGTTGACGGACAACTATGCGGAGAGCCTCGAGCGTCATATGGAGTACGCCGAGCGGGCGGTCGCATTGGACGAATCCGACAGCAGGAGTCATTACGCCATGGTCTGCGCCCTCCTGCTCAGCGGTCAATTCGAACGTGCCGACCTTCATGCCGTACGGGCGCTGGAGTTGAATCCAAGCGAGTACCACAACCTCTGCAGCCGGGGATACACCTTGATGTCCTTGGGGCGAAATGAAGATAGCCTGGCCTGTTTCAACCAGTCGCTGCGCCGAAACCCGCTCGCGCCCAACAGCTGTTTGATGGCCCTTGGCCTCATCGAGTACCTGGAGATGAACTACGGGCAATCTGCCGTCGCCTTGTCGCGGATGACGGCCGCCACCATTCAAAAGGCCAGTACGCTCGCCGCCGCCTGCGCCCAGTCGGGACACGAAGACGCGGCCCGTACTGCCGCGCTGGAGTTCAGGCATTTGAGCGAGGAAGTCCCTGTTTGCCCAACAAGATCGGAGGCTTTGGATTGGCCGGCGTTCTGGCGCCTTGCCTATCCCTGTTTAAACGAGGACGCCTTCGAGCGCGTACTAGAGGGCATCGGCAAGGCGGAGTTGCCGATATAGGGAGCCGGCAGTCGACTCCCGGTGTACATGGGAGGCCGTGATTTAGAGCGTCCAGGCTTTGGCCGGGCAGCCCCTCGAAGTCAGCTCACCCGTGCACCACGCCGCTCCCCGCGTGACGCAGAACATTCCACTGGCCGTAGCTGTTCTGCAGATCAAGCTTGATCGCGGCCGTTACTTTTGTGGAGGCGTTGCCAATCTCGGCCTGCTCGAACTCGATGCCGCTGGGGATATCGATGCGCACCCGATGGTCCGCCCGCTCGATTTGCCGGTCGGCGCAGGTACCCATGAGCTTCGCGTCGAACTCGAGGGCTACATCGGACAAAAGCAGACC
>JAUVQB010000138.1 GCA_030598385.1 Alphaproteobacteria bacterium
CCTTCAGGTGCCCATAGGAATCCCGCTCGTCGACGCCGGTGCGCGTCTTGACGGTGACCGGCAGGTCGGTCGACGACATCATCGCCGCGACGCAGGCCGCCACCGTCTTGGGCTCCGCCATGAGGCAGGCGCCGAAGCGGGCGTTTTGCACCCGGTCGCTCGGGCAGCCGACGTTGAGGTTGATCTCGTCGAAACCGCTGTCCTCGGCGATGCGGGCGCAGGCCGCGAGATCGGCGGGCGAGGCCCCTCCCAACTGGAGGGCCAAGGGGTGTTCCGCGGCATCATGGCCCAGCAGGCGGTCGCGGTTGCCGTGGAGGATCGCCGCCGTCGAGATCATTTCGGTATAGAGCAGCGTGCGGCGCGTGATCAGGCGCAGGAAGTAGCGGTCGTGCCGGTCCGTCCAGTCCATCATGGGGGCGACGGACAGGCGGCGGTCGATCACGGGTGCGGCGCCGGGTCCCATGGCGCCACATATACCCCGTCCGGCAGTGCTTGCCGAGGGGACAAGGGCCACCGCCGGCCGACCGCATTGACGGAGGCACATTGACTGGGCCCGGCGGCGTGCCTCACCATCCCCGGCAGCTTGGACAAGTGGGATCGGTGAACCCCATGGCGATAAGGCCGCGCAAAGGCACATCGGCCCGGGCCTGGCAGCGCATGCTGTCCGGCCGGCGGCTCGATCTTCTGGATCCCTCGCCCCTCGACGTCGAGATCGAGGATATCGCCCATGGCCTGTCGCGGGTCGCCCGCTGGAACGGTCAGACCAGCGGCGGCTGGGCCTACAGCGTCGCTCAGCATTCCTTGCTGGTGGAAGGCCTGGTCGGGCGGTTCAGGCCCAGGGCGCCCAGGGCCTGGCGCCTCGCGGCCCTGCTCCACGACGCGCCGGAGTATGTGATCGGCGATCTCATTACCCCCTTCAAGGCCGCCGTCGGCCTCGACTACAAGGCGCTGGAGGCCCGCCTGCAGGCGGCCATCCACTTGCGCTTCGGCCTGCCGGCGCGGCCGCCCAAGTCGGCCGCCGCGCTGATCAAGCGGGCCGACCGAGCCGCCGCCTATCTGGAAGCGACCCAACTCGCCGGATTTTCCTCGGTCGAGGGCCATCGCTTTTTCGGGCGCCCGCGGGGGCTCGACGAGCTCCGCCTCGACGCCTGGCCGCCGACCGACGCCAAGAATCGCTTTCTCTCGCGCTTCGCCGAGTTGACGACGGGCTTGTGATCGGTTGTGATCGCGCGGTTGGTGTAGGCAGTTCCTCAGAGCTTGAGGCCCGTTGATCGGCGATGGCTGAATCCGCAATCACGATAGATCTGCTCATCGCCGGACCGGCCGTCTCGTCATTAGCCGTTTGGCTTTACCTCGTCGTGCTGCGCGGCGGGTTTTGGCGCGCCGACCGGCGGCTGGACGAGCCGGAGGGAGCGCTCGGCGAATGGCCGGCCGTGGTCGCCCTGGTTCCCGCCCGCGACGAAGAAGATGTCATCGCCACCGCGCTGGGCTCGCTGCTCTCGCAAGACTATCCGGGGCCGTTCACGATCGTCGTCATCGACGACAGCAGCCGGGATGGCACGGCTGCGTCGGCCCTCGGCGCCGCGACCCGGTTAGGCGCGGAGGATCGGCTGATCTTGGTGACCGCCCGGCCGCCTTCGGCGGGCTGGACCGGCAAGACCTGGGCCCTGAGCGAGGGCTTGAACGAAGTGCGCCGACGCTCGCTGGACGCCAGCTATGTTTGGCTCTCCGATGCCGATATCGCGCATGGGCCCTCGACCTTGCGGCGTCTGGTCGCCAAGGCCGAGCGGGAGCGGCTCGATCTGGTCTCCTTGATGGCCGAGCTTTTCTGCCGCGGGGTTTGGGCGCGCCTGCTGATCCCACCCTTCGTGTTCTTCTTCCAGAAACTCTACCCTTTTTCCTGGGTTGCAGATCCGAACCGGGACACCGCGGCGGCGGCCGGCGGTTGCGTCCTGCTGCGGGCCGACGCCCTCGCCGCAGCCGGGGGCTTGGCCGCGATCCAGGACGCGCTGATCGACGACTGCGCCTTGGCGGCCTGCATCAAGCCCGTCGCGCGGGCCCGCGACCGCGGGATCTGGCTTGGCCTCGCCGACGACAGCCGCTCCCTGCGTCCCTATCGCGAGCTCAAGAGCATCTGGGACATGGTGGCCCGCAGCGCCTATACCCAGTTGCGCACCTCGCCCCTGCTCCTCGCCGGTACCCTGCTCGCCATGACCCTCACCTATCTGGTCCCGCCCTTGGCCTTCATCGCCTGGCCTTGGCACGGCGCGACCCTGGCGGCCGTCGCCGGAGGCGCGGCCTGGGCCTTGATGGCGGCGGCTTTCCTGCCGACCCTGCGGCTCTACCGCCAACCGCCCTGGCTGGCGGCCCTTCTTCCCGTCAGCGCCCTCCTCTATTCCCTGATGACCCTCGACTCCGCCCGGCGCCATTGGCTCGGCCGAGGCGGGACCTGGAAGGGGCGGATCGCCGCCCAAGCCCTGGAAGACACCGGCCTCGGCCGCTAGACTCCCGGTCTATCCACTTCGGGGCGATCCACTCGGGACGAAACGCATGACGGGCACCGCATCGGGCGAAGAGACCGCGGCCATGACGCCGGCGCTCCAAGAGGGCGACTTCGGCCGGGCGGCCGAGACGCCGTCGGGCAAGGGCGCGGGCGACGAGAACTTTCCCGTCGGCTCCTGGCTCCTGCCGGCGCGCCTCAGGCCCCACGTGGCCAAGTTCTACGCTTTTGCTAGGGCGATCGACGATGTCGCCGACAACCCGGCGCTGACGCCCGAGGACAAGATCCGCCGCCTCGACCGCTTCGAGGACGCCATCACCGGCAAAGAGACCAAGGATCCCGCGCTCATGACCGCACACCGCCTGCGCGCCAGTCTGGCGGAGACCGGCGTGACGGCGCGGCATTGTGTCGACCTCGTCGCCGCCTTCAAGCAGGACGCGGTCAAGCTGCGCTACGACGACTGGGACGACCTTCTCGGCTATTGCGAGCTCTCGGCCAATCCCGTTGGGCGCTATTTGCTCGATCTGCACGGCGAAGATCCGGCCGGCTATCCGGCGAGCGATGCCCTCTGTAGCGCGCTCCAGGTGATCAACCATCTGCAGGATTGCGGCGACGACTACCGCGATCTCGACCGCGTCTATCTGCCCCAGGATTGGATGGCCGCCTCCGGGCTTACCGTAGAAGCCTTGGCAGATTCAGAGTCCCCTGACGGCCTGCGGCGGGTCCTCGACCTCTGCCTCGACGCGACGGCGGCCCTGCTGGAACAGGCCGACCGGCTGCCGGGCCAACTGCGGTCGCACCATCTGGCCTTGGAATCGGCCGTCATCGCCGCACTGGCGCACCGGCTGGTGGGCGAGCTTGGCGCCCGCGATCCCCTGGCGGAACGGGTAGTCCTCAACAAGGCGCAGAGCCTCCGTGTTGCCGCACCCTCCGCGCTCGGCGAGCTCGCCCGCAGGATCTTCCGGCGGCCGGCGCCTCGGGCGGGCTCCGCGAGCCGGCAATGACCGTGGCCGAACCTCTCACCGCGAGGGACGCGGAGACCGCTCGCGAGCACGCCCGCGCGGTGGCTTTCCGCTCGGGCTCGTCGTTCCTGCTCGGCATGCGCATCCTGCCGCCGCAGCGGCGCGACGCCATGTACGCCATCTACGCTTTCTGCCGCGAAGTCGACGACATCGCCGACGAGGCCGGCGCGGTCGAGCAGAAACTGGCCGCGCTCGACGCCTGGCGCGAGGAGATCGAACAACTTTACCGAGGCCGCCCGACACGGCCGACAACGCGCGCTTTGCTCGATGCCGTCGGCGCCTTCGACCTGCCCAAGGATGAGTTCCTGGCCGTGATCGACGGCATGGAAATGGACGCGCGCGAGTCCATGGTCGCGCCCGATAGGGAGGCCTTCGGGCTTTATTGCCGCCGGGTGGCGGGGGCCGTCGGCGGCCTGTCGATTCGCGCCTTCGGCGCCACCGGGCCGGCAGCCGAAGAACTCGCCGTGGTCCTGGGCGACGCCCTGCAGATCACCAACGTGCTGCGCGACCTGGACGAAGACGCCGCCCGAGGCCGGCTCTACTTGCCGGCCGAGC
Source organism: Alphaproteobacteria bacterium (assembly GCA_030598385.1). Lineage (GTDB taxonomy): Bacteria > Pseudomonadota > Alphaproteobacteria > Kiloniellales > JAKSDN01 > CALJXB01. The sequence goes on from JAUVQB010000138.1 coordinate 4,078, forward strand.
TGCTCGGCGACGCCGGGATCCCACTCGGTTCGTCGGAATCCGTGCTCAGCCATCCCGCTCTGGGCGCGGTCTGCACGGCGCTGGCCCAGGAGGCGCACCAACGGTTCGCGCGCAGCGCACAGTTGATCGCAGCCTGCGACCGCGGCGCGGTGCGCCCGGCCATCGTGATGATGCAGGTCTACCGGCTGATCCTTGATCGGCTCGAGCGCCGCGGCTGGGCCGCGCCGCGCCGGCCGGTCCGGGTCTCGCGGATCGAAAAGGCCTGGATCGCCGTGCGTCACGGCCTGTTCTGAGAGATGGCCGAAGCCCCAGCGCTTGGGACCGTCCCCGGGACCGTCCCCGGGACCGTCCATGTGGTCGGGGCCGGCATCGCCGGCTTGGCTTGCGCCGTGCGGCTGGCCCGGCAAGGCCGGCGCGTGCGGCTCTACGAGGCCGCCGGACAAGCCGGCGGAAGATGTCGCTCCTATTACGACAGCCGTCTTGAGCGCATGATCGACAACGGCAACCACATCCTGCTGACGGCCAACCAGGAAGCGCTCTCTTACGTGGAAGAAATCGGCGCCGGGGAGAGCCTGGTCGGGCCCGCGCGTGCGGCCTTTCCCTTCGTCGACCTCGGGACCGGCGAGCGCTGGACTCTCCGGCCCGGCCGCGGGTCGATCCCCTGGTGGCTGCTGGACCCCAGCCGCCGCGTGCCCGGGACCGGCCTGGCGGCCTACCTCGCGGGCCTTCGCCTCGCCCGCGCGGGGCCCTCGGACACCGTCGCGGACTGCCTCGATTCCAAAGATCTGCTGTGGTCGCGGTTCTGGGAGCCGCTCACCGTCGCTGCCTTGAACACGGTGCCGGCGGAGGCGTCGGGCCGCCTCCTCTGGCTGGTCGTGCGTGAAAGTTTCCTGCGCGGCGAAGCCGCCTGTCGGCCGTTGATCGCCCGCGAGGGCCTGGCCGCCAGCTTCGTCGACCCGGCGTGCGCCATCCTGCGCCAGGCCGGGACGGAGATCTCCTTCAGTACCCGCCTGCGGGCCCTTGAGATGGAGGCGGACCGGGTGCGGGCCATGGATTTCGGCGGTGCGCCCATCACGCTCGCGC
>JAUVQB010000273.1 GCA_030598385.1 Alphaproteobacteria bacterium
AATCCGGCTTCCTGACCGATCTGCCGCCGCTGATCGACGTGCAGGACATGGGCTACCTGCCGCGTGGCGAAGTGCTGCTGCTGTGCACCGGCAGCCAGGGCGAACCGCGCGGCGCCATGTGGCGGATTGCGCGGGGCGAGCATCAGGACGTGACGCTCGAGGCGGGCGATGCGGTGATCTTTTCCTCGCGGGTCATCCCCGGCAACGAGACCTCCATCCACGCCTTGCAGAATAGGTTGGTGGAGCAAGGCATCGCGATTTACACGGACCGCGACGAGCCGGTCCATGTCTCCGGCCACCCGGCGCGCGACGAACTGACCCAGATGTACCAATGGGTGCAGCCAAAGATCGCCGTGCCGGTTCACGGAGAGGCGCGCCATCTGGTGGGCCAGGCCGAGATCGCCAAGGACTGCCAGGTGCCGGAAGTCCTGGTCGGCAAGAACGGCGCCCTGATGCGCCTGGCGCCCGGGCCGGCCGAGATCGTCGACGAGGTCTGGACCGGCCGCCTGGTGCTCGATGGCATCCGCCTGTTGCCATCCGACAGCCCGCTGCTGCGCGAACGCAGCCGCCTGCGCTACAACGGGGCGGCGCTGGTCACCCTGGTCGTGGACGGGAAGGGACGGCCGCTCGACGATCCGCAGATTACTTTCGAGGGCGTCTTGGACCCCGAGCGCGAGCGCGAGATCGCTGCGGATGCGCAGGCCGCGCTGAGGGAAAACGTCGCCCGCCAGCCGGCCCATGTGCGGCGCGACGACGAGGCTTTGGTCGAAGCGGCCCGCGTCGCGCTGCGCCGGCATCTTTTCAAGGCCGTGGGCAAGAAGCCGGTGACCCGGGTCCATGTGGTGCGGGTGGGATGATCTTGGATGGCGCGGCACGAGATACTGAACCCGTAGCATGAGCAGCGGAGGCGGCGGATGATTGGACGGCTCAATCACGTGGCGATCGCGGTGCCCGATTTGGCCGGCGCGACGGCGCAGTACCGCGACGTGCTGGGCGCGCGGGTCTCGGAGCCCGTCGACCAGCCGGATCACGGCGTCACCGTCGTCTTCGTCGAACTGCCCAACGCCAAGATCGAGCTGCTCCATCCGCTCGGTGCGGACTCGCCGATCGCCGGATTTCTCGCGCGCAACCCCTCGGGCGGCATCCATCACCTGTGCTATGAGGTCGAGGATATCCTGGCGGCCCGCGACCGCCTGCTGGCCGGCGGCGCGCGGGTCCTGGGCGACGGCGAGCCCAAGATCGGCGCCCACGACAAGCCGGTGCTGTTCCTCCACCCGAAAGATTTCGCCGGCACCCTGATCGAGCTGGAACAGGCATGAGCCGCCCCGCTTCGCTCTCATTCACGACCGCCCGCCCATGACCTGGCTCACCGGCGTGATGGTCTATATCGTCATCTGGTGGATGGTGCTGCTGACGGTGCTGCCCTGGGGCGTCAAGGTGCCGGACAACCCGGAGCCGGGCCACGCCACCAGCGCGCCGCAGAACCCGATGATGTGGCGCAAGGCGCTCGCTACCACCCTGATCGCCGCCGTCCTCTGGGGCATCGCCTACTGGCTGATCGAGAGCGAATTGCTGTCGCTCAGGCCGCCAAGAGGCGTGTGATGACGAGCTACTGCGATTTCGCGCCGGGAGATCCGCTCCACCGGCCCTACCATGACACGGAATACGGCTTCCCGGCGCGCGACGAGGCGGTGCTCTTCGAGCGCCTGATCCTGGAGATCAACCAGGCGGGCCTGTCCTGGGGCCTGATGCTGAAGAAGCGCGAGGGCTTCCGCGCCGCCTACGACGGCTTCGATGTCGTAGCCGTTGCCGGCTACCGCGAGAGGGACGTGGCGCGCCTGCTCGCCGATCCCGGCATCATCCGCAACCGGCTGAAGGTCGCGGCCGCCGTCCACAACGCCGGCGTGATCCTGGGCCTGCGCGACAGCCACGGCGGCTTCGCCGCCTGGCTCGACGCCCACCATCCCCTCGACAAGGCCGACTGGGTGAAGCTGTTCAAGAAGACCTTCCGCTTCACCGGCGGCGAGATCACCGGCGAGTTCCTGATGAGCCTCGGCTATCTCGCTGGCGCCCACCGGGAGGGCTGCCCGACCCACGCCCGCATCCTAAAGCTCGCCCCGCCCTGGGCGCGGGGGTAATGGCTTATACCAAGTCTTGATGATAATGACCCGCGAAGAGGATGCATTCAACAAAGAGAGGCCCCTTGCACCATGGCCAAGTCACCGCTTTTCATGACCGGCGAAGAGTTCCAGCGCCTTGGCCGGAAAACACTGGACCTCGCCGCCGGTCATATGGCCGATCAGCAGCGGACGCCGGTCCACCGGGACCTTCCCGAAGAGACGCGCCGGCAGCTCATGTCCCTGCCCCTAGCCGATCGGGGGCTTGCCCCGGAGGACATCCTTTCCTTCCTTGACGACACCTTGCTGCGCTATCCGCTGGGCAACGGCAACCGCCAGTTTTTTGCCTGGATCAACCCACCGCCGGCGCCTATCGGCGTGCTGGCGGACACCTTATCCACTTGCGTGAATGCCACCAGCGACGGCTTCGAGCATGCGGGAACTTACCTGCAGGTCAGCACCGGGCGCTGGTTGATGGAACTCTGCGGATTCCCAACCGAGGGGTCCCTGGCGCTGTTCCTTAGCGGCGGCTCCATGGCCAATCTCACGGCCCTCGCGGGAGCCCGCCACAAGGCTGCCAAGACCGCCGGCTGGAACCTGCGAGAAGACGGCCTGCAAGGCGGTCACAAGCGCCTGGTGCTCTACACCTCCGACCAGAGTCACAGCTCGGTCCAGAAAGCCGTGGAGCTGTTGGGCCTTGGCAACCGGAACCTGCGTGCGGTGCCCAGCGACGACGCCTTCCGCATGCGCGTGGACGCCCTGGAGGCGGCCATTCAGAATGATCTGGTGGCAGGCCATCAGCCCTTCTGCGTGGTGGCGGTGGCTGGTTCGACCAACACCGGGGCCATCGACCCGCTGGAGGCGATCGCCGATTGCTGCCGGCGCCACGACCTGTGGTTCCATGTGGACGGTGCCTACGGGGCCCTTGGCCGCTTGGATCCGGACTATGCGCCCCTCTATCGCGGCATCGAGCGCGCCGACTCCCTGGTGTTGGACCCTCATAAGCGGCTCATGGTCCCTGTGGACTGCGGGGTCGTCTTTCTTCGGGATCCGGCGCTGCAGCGCGAGGCCTTCAGCCTTGTGCCCGCCTACCTGCAAAGCGAAACCCCGGGCGGGGCGCCCTGGGCGCA